>NZ_JBIEIS010000069.1:0-57068 GCF_043496855.1 Nonomuraea sp. JJY05 | reverse complement strand
CCGTCGACCAGGTGCTGCTCGGGCCGCAGGCCCCGGCGTTCCAGCCGGGCGTGGATGCCGGGCAGGACCTCGGTGTCAGCGCTGGTCGCGGGCATGGTGACCACGCCCGTGATCACATTGGGGTCGTCGCCGGAGCAGGTCTCGGTCACGTGCGCGAGGAAGCCCTGCCAACGGGTGACCTGCCCCCGGCGCGCATAGCGGGCCGTCAGGTCGTAGGGCGAGATGATCCGCTTGGCCTCCGCTGGGCGAGGGCGGCAGACCGCTATCGTCGTCATCGTCACGCCAGCGCAGCCGCCCGGTGGAGTCGCAGTAGTAGTTCTGCACCAGGATCTGTCGCAGGGCCTGCACCTGGGGGCCGCCCAGCAGGCCGGGATGGTTTCGGCTCAGGTGTTGCAGCAGGCGACGGGCATCTGCCCCGGTGGTGTTGATCCTGGTCTTGGGCCGGGTGGGGTTCTTGCCCAGGCGGACCTGCCGGCCGTAGCGGCGTCCCCAGTCCTCATCGACCAAGCCGTTCAGCGTGTGAGCGGCAGTGCGGGCCAGTTCCTCCAGGGCTGCGCGCACGGCCTCGTCACGGCCTCGGTGACCAGTTCCAGGCGGGTCAGGTCGCGCACGGTGGCCAGGACATGGGTGGAATCGGTGCGCTGGGTGGTGCGCTCGCGGACCAGTCCGGCCTCCTTCAGACGGGCCAGGGCCAGATCGAGAAGCCGGTCCGCCCGCCCGTCCTGCAGCAGGCGGTCACGGAAGTCACCGAGCACGCTGTGGTGGAAGCCGGGGTCGTCCAGTTCGAGGCCGAGCGCGTACTTGAAGTCGATGCGACAGCGCACGGCCCCGGCGGCATCGCGGCCGGGGAAGGTCCAGCACGAATTGCAGCACGCTCACCGTGGCCAGCTGGGCGGGTGAGAGTCCCGGCCGTGTCACCGCCGGCCGTCGCGGGGATACCACTGCGCGAAGTCCTCATCGTTCCATAACCCGTCCAGCCGGTCGCGGATCCACATGGCCGGGGTGCCACGGGGATTACTCGCTCGTGCTACCTGGGCGGTGAGCTCCGCGACCTTCAGCGCGGACCGGGGACGAACCAGAAGAGACACCTGTCCACCTCGGGGGAATGACCGACTTCGCCGACCCCAGAAGCCTCACAGTTACTGATCAGTCGCCCTTCGGGACATGCCGGATGTTTTCAAGATTCCCGACAGAGTCAAGCTGAGGCTTCGTCCATCAGTCGGCGCGATATCGCGTGCCAACGCCGCCTCTTGGTCTGGAGTGCGAGCGCGCCGTGCCGAGCTCGAACCGGTCCCATGAATCTTCAGCGCGACATTTGACAGATCCACTTCAATATGCTCTCTCAATTCACTTGAAGAGCAGCTCGAATTAATTTGTCAAATCGGCTCGACAAAGGCTCGGGCACTCGAAATGAAGGACTAACTTAAATGCATGGAATTTCGTCGTCTCGGCCGTAGCGGCCTCTTCGTCAGCGCGATCTCCTACGGGCACTGGCTCGCGTACGATGCCCCGGACCAGGAAGAACGTGCGCGAGCCTGCGTCACGGCGGCGCTGGACGCGGGCATCACGACGTTCATCACCGCGGACGCGTACGCGAACACCGCAGCCGAGTCGGTGCTCGGCCGCGCGCTGAAAGGACAGCGGCGGGAAAGCTTGGAGATATCCACGAAGGTGTTCTGGCCCACCGGTCCGGCCGGGCCCAATGACAAAGGTCTCGGCCGCAAGCACATCATGGAGTCGGCACGCGCGTCGCTGCGGCGGCTGGGCACCGACTATCTCGATGTGTACCAGGCGCATCGATTCGACCGGACGGTGCCGTTGGAGGAGACCATGCTGGCCTTCGCCGACCTGGTCCGGCAGGGCCATGTGCTCTATGTCGGCGTCTCCGAATGGACGGCCGAGCAGATCACGAGCAGCGCCGCGCTCGCCCGGGAGCTGCACGTGCCGCTGGTCTCCAACGAGGCGCAGTACAGCGCGTTGTGGCGGGTGATCGAGGCCGAGGTCGTGCCGGCCTGCGAACGCGAAGGGCTCGGGCAGCTCGCCTGGTCCCCTGTCGCGCAGGGCGTACTGACGGGCAAGTATCGGCCGGGGCAGCCGGCGCCCGCCGGGTCGCGCGGCGCTGACCTGAGCGGTTCGGGCAGTTTCATCCAGCCCTTCCTGCGTGAGGACGTGCTGGTACGGGTGCAGCGGCTGCGCCCCCTGGCCGAGGAGGCCGGGCTGTCCCTGGGACAACTCGCACTGGCCTGGGTGCTGCAGCGCCCCGGCGTGGCTTCGGCGATCATCGGGGCATCGCGGCCCGAGCAGGTGCGGGAGAACGTCGAAGCGGCCGGGGTCCGGCTCGACGCCGATCTTATGGGGCGCATCGATCAGGCGCTCGACGGCGTCGTCGAAACCGACCCGGCGCTGACGACGAGCCCGTAAAGGAATGGCGGATCGGGGCCGGTCGGTCGCATCTCGGCTGTCACTCGGCCCACTCGGCACCCCGGCGAATCGCAGTGGTACGAGGACGTCCCGCGGACGCCGGGGCGCTGGACAGGGCGTAGGTGACGCCGGTCAGGCGTTCGGACAGTTCCCACAGGTGTGCGGCTGTGGCGGTGTCGCCGATGGCGCGCTCGCGAGTGCGACGGGTGGGCTGTCCGCGCAGTTGCAGCAGCCCGTCGGGAACGATGTAGCTGCCACCGGGCAATTCCGGCACGGTCGCCGCGTACAGGGAGGTCTTCGCCCCTTCCGGGACGGGCCGGAAGGCCACGCGCACCAGGAGGCGGGTGAGCGTGGCATACAGCCGTCCTCTGCCGCTGTTGGCGCCGCCGGTGAGCACGTTGGTGCGGGTGAGCCCGGGCGCCACGGCCATGCTGCGGAGCCGCTGCCCGGCGGCGTCGGCCCGGCGCTGCAGCTCCATCGCGAAGTAGAGGTTGGCCCGCTTGGACTGCACGTAGGCGAACGCCGTCCGGTAGCCGCGTTCGGCGTTGAGGTTGTCGAGGTCGAAGCGGGCGAAGCGCTGGCCCTCACTGCTGACGGTGACCACCCGCGGATCGGAGGCGGCGAGCAGATGCGGCAGCAGCAGGCCGCTCAGGGCAAAGGTGCCCAAGTGGTTGACGCCGAACTGCGACTCGAACCCGTCGGCGGTCAGCGCGTACGGCACCATCGCCACCCCGGCGTTGTTGACCAGCAGGTCGAGCCGGTCGCGGTCCCAACCCGCGGCGAACTCCCGGATGGAGGTCAGGCTGCCCAGGTCCACCCGGCGCAGTTCCACGTGAGCGCCGGGCACCTCACCCCGCATCCGGGCGAGGGCGGCCTGGCCGCGTTCGGGATCGCGGCAGGCCAGCACGACGTGCGCGCCACGGCGGGCCAGCTCGCGGGCGGTCACGTAGCCGATGCCGCTGTTGGCTCCGGTCACCACGGCGACGCGTCCGGTCTGGTCGGGGATGGTACGGAGGGTCCCGGGGGGAGAGTTGCGCATGATGTACCACCTTGAAAAGAAAGAACTTATCGCAACTTCGAGTTGCGATAGATTCATCCTGTCAGCCGCCTCCGTATATCGCAACTTGGAGTTGCAATGCAGTCCGATCACTCCACCGCCAGGCCGGTCGGCCGCGGCGCCAAAGTACGCGCCGCCGTCCACGCCGCCACACTCGCCGAGCTCGTGGACAAGGGCTACGCCGCGTTGACCATCGAGAACGTGGCCCGGCGCGCCGGAGTCCACAAGACGACGGTGTACCGGCGGTGGAAAGATCGGGAGAGCCTGCTCACCGACGCCCTGGCCGAGCACATGGCGCTGGACATCCCCGTCCCTGACACCGGAGCGATCGAGACCGACCTGCGGGCACTGGCGCGCTCACTCGCCCGGGCGTTCACCAGTCCGACCGGCCAGGCCATCCTCGCCGCCATGTTCACCGGGGCCGCCCAGCTTCCGGAGATCGCGGCAGCCCGGCGCCACGTGTTCGACGACCGGCTCGCGAGGGCCGAACCGGTGGTCACGCACGCCATCGAGCGCGGCGAACTGCCCCGGGACACCGACCCCGCCGAGCTGCTGAAGACCTTGGCCGCGCCGATCTACCTGCGTCTGCTCATCACCGCCGAACCGGTCGACGAGACGACCGCCGACCAGGCCGTGCGCGTCACGCTCGCCGCCGCGCGCGCCGGCGTTCTGCGGCCGGTACGACGCGACGACGAGCCGGCGAAGGCGGCACGTTGAGGCCGCCGGTCAGCTGCGGTGGTGGGGGTAGGCGGAGGCGATGAGGCGGCTCAGGAACTGATCGAGGTCGTCGAGTCCGTAGGAGGCAAGCACGTCGGGCGGCTGGGTGAGCAGGTAGGTCAAGGCGCTGTTGGCGGCCAAGGTCACCATGGCGGCGTTCTCGCGGGTGACCGGGAGGCCGGCGGCCTGCTGGGCGGCCAGGTGCAGGTCGAGGTCGGCGCGGGAGAGCCGGGCCAGGGTCTGCCGCACCTGGGGGTTCCTGGCGGCCTCGGCGTGCAGTTCGAGGTGGGCCAGGATCCGGGATCGGTTGATCGTCATCGCCCGCTCGATCATCAGGCGCAGCAACGCGAGCAACTGGTCGACGGAGCCGATCTCAGCCTGCTGCAGCTCGCATCGAACGGCGCGGAGGAGCCCCGGTCGGCATGCTGTCGCGGGTCTCACTGATCGAGATGCTGGTGCAGCGGGCGGATCCGGCGACGATCAGCACAGGCGTGGAGATCACCGATCCCGCCGCGCTAAGTGCCGGCTACGACCTGGTGGTCGGTGCCGACGGGGTGCGCAGCGCGGTGCGCCAGGCCTTCTTCGGCGCCGCGACCCGTCCCCGCTACGCGGGCATCGTCGCCTGGCGCGGCGTGGTCGAGGGCTTCGAGCCCCAGGACTACGGAGAGAGCTGGGGGCGCGGGCAGATGTTCGGGATGACGCCGCAGGCTCCGGGGGTGACCAACTGGTACGCGCCCGTACGCACGCGGGAAGGAGTCCGCGAGAGCCTCGACGACCTGCGCGCACGCTTCGCCGGCTGGCACGACCCCATCCCGCGCGTGCTGGCGGCCGCCGAGGAGGGCGCCGTGCTGCGGCACGAGGTCTACGACCTGTCGCCACCCCTGGAGTCGTATGTCACGGGGAACGTGGCGCTGATAGGAGACGCGGCCCACGCGATGACACCCGCGCTGGGGCAGGGCGCCTGCCAGGCCCTGCTCGACGCGGCCGAGCTCGCCGCCTGCCTGCGTACGCACCCCGGCGACGTGGGGAAGGCGCTGCTCTCCTATGACGCGCGGCGGCGCCCGGCCGCGCAGCGGATGGTCAACGCCTCCAGCTGGATGACCCGCCTGGCCGGTGCCGGTCGCCTGGCGGGGCCGCGCAACGCACTGATGCGGCTGCTGCCCTTGTAGAGGGAAACCGGCGTACGGGGTCGCGGGCGACCGGCTCGGCCTCACTCTGGGCCTGTCCGGCCCCCGCGAACCCGTGAGCCTGATCACGCGCTCGTACTGCTCACGATGACAGAGAATTCTCACGGCCAGCGAGCCGCGCGATCATCGATGCGGTGGATCTCAGCCCGGGCTGAACCAGCGGGTGAGGGCCGCCTTCAGGCTGTCGGGGTCCGCGCCCGCCCAGGCGACGTAGCCGTCGGGCCGGATGAGCAACGCGGATGCCGGGGCATCGCCGGCGACAGCGGTCACGCGGTGCACCCGGTCGTTCCAGGGCTCTGCGATGACGGCGAGGTCGTTCCCGCCGGTGAGGTCGACAAGCACAGGGCGGGCCTCGCGCAGGAGTTCGGCGAGGCGCCCTGGGTGTCCGTCGTCGGTGGTCAGGTCAAGGGGTGGTACGAACCAGCCGGTGGGCGCGGCGGGGTGTTCCTCACCCATGTCGTAGCGGACATCGGCGCCCGCGAGCAGGGCGGCGACCAGGTGCAGGTTCTCGGTGCGGCCGAGGAGTTCCGCGAAGAGCAGGCGCAGAGCGGTGACGTCGCCTCCGGGTGCCAGCAGGGCGGTCGCGGCCCGGGTGTGCATGAGCACGCGTTCGGCGCTCGCACGGCGTTCGGTTCCGTAGCTGTCCAGCAGGCCTTCCGGGGCCCATCCCCGCAGGGTGGCGGCGAGTTTCCAGGCCAGGTTGGCCGCGTCCTGCAGTGCCAGGTTCAGGGTCGGCCCGTGGCTGACGTGTGCGGCGTCGCCGGCGATGAAGACTCGGCCGTCGCGGTAACGGTCAGCGAGCCGGGAGTTGCGGCCGCACTGGCGGCGAAGCAAGGTGGGCGCGCCCTCGGGCGGCGGAGCCAGGGGCAGGCGCACTCCGAGAACCCGTTCGATGCTGTCCTCCATCTCGGCAAGCGTCATCGGCGCGCCCGGCCCCGGGAAATCGCCTGCCGGGCGCTCCTCCCATTCGGCCGTGTTGACCAGCGGCCGCTCCGGGTCGTGCGCGAGGAGGGTGAAAACGCCCCGCTCGGTGCGGTGGAAGTGCGCCGGGATCTCACCGAGGCCCTCGACCACGACCCGTCCCCCCGGCGCGAAACGGAAGTGGTCGCTCGGCCCGATGAGGGCCGTCCGGTCGACCACGTGGTCGTCGCCGGTACCGGGGAAGGCGATTCCCGCCTGCTTGCGAACCAGGCTGTGGCCGCCGTCGCAGCCGACGAGGTATCGGGCCGTGAAGGTCGTCTCGACTCCGTCCGAACCGCGTGCCACGACGTCGACCCCGTCATCGCTCTGGCCGAAGGACAGCACGTCCCAACCGCGCCGGACATCCGCGCCGAGTTCGGCCGCGCGCTCGCCGAGCACCCGTTCAAGATCACGCTGGTTGACCGGCAGGAGATACATCGGGTTCTCCTTGCCGAGCACGTGCAGCGGCAGCGGCATCCCGCCGAAGAAGAACCCGGGCGCGGGCGCCGGTGCTCCTCGGCCCCCGCAGCGTTCGAAGAGGCCGCGGTGGTCCAGCAGCCGCACGACCTGGCCGGCGAGGCCGTGTGCCTTGTCCCCCAGGTCCGGGTCCGGCCGTCGTTCCAGCACCAGGGGCCGGACTCCCGCGAGGCGGAGCTCGCAGGCCAGAAAGAGGCCGGCGGGTCCACCGCCGGCGATGATGACGTCGAACATCACTGACGCCTCCTTAGGATACGCATCTGTATCTAATGGCGGACACCGTAAGTCACCGCGATAAGATACGCAAGTGGATCGTAAGCGCGAGCGGATCGCGGGTGAGAGCGGGGCGATCGGGGCGCGGGCGGCGGAACGTCGCGCCGACGGCGGCGCGTCGCGTCGGCGCGGCCCCAAACTCGAGGAGGCGATCCTCGACGCCGCGTGGGACGTGCTGGTCGAGCACGGATACCACGGCTTCACCTACGAAGCGATCGCCGCCCGCGCCGGCACGAGCCGACCCGTGCTCTACCGGCGCTGGCCGCAGCGCGACGACCTGCTGCTGGCCACGCTCACCACGTTCTGGCAGCCGATCACGGTGCCCGACACCGGCAGCCTCCGCGACGACGCGATCGGCTTCCTGCGCAACGCCAACGCTGACCGCGCGCCCACGATCACGTTCATGAGCGTGCAGCTGGCGGACTACTTCCGCGAGGCAGGCACCAGCTTCGGCGAGCTGCGCGACACCCTCCTCCCGCCGGGCCAGGCGACCGCCTTCGAGACGATCGTCGCCCGCGCGGTCGAACGCGGCGAACTGCCCGCCGTGCCAGGCTCGTCCCGCGTGGTGAACCTGCCGTTCGACCTGCTGCGCCACGACCTGCTGACGACGATGCGCGCGGCGCCGGACGAGTCGATCGTCGAGATCGTGGACGAGGTGTGGCTACCGCTGCTGGGGGTGTCCGGGCCGACGACCTCAGCGTGATCACGCAGGCGCCTTGCTCACCCGGCTCGCCGCGACGGTCCGAAAGAAGGGGATGGATCCGTCTTCAAGGCCGGAAAGCGCGTGACGGGCGTCGAGGAGACGGACTCCGTTCATGGAGACGGGTACGGCGAGCTCAGGCTCCATACCCGGACCTTGCCGTCGTTGCCCCCGGAGACCGCCACCAGGCGGCCGTCCAGGTGTGCGAGTGCCACCGCTTCGATCAGGCCACGGTGGTCGTCGAAGGGTTCGCCGATCGGCTTGCCGGTCGCCAGGTCCCACACCCGGACGGTCTGATCGTTGTAGCCGCCGGAGACGACGATCGGGCGGCCGTCGTTCAGTTGCCCCGCGGCCAGGCCGAGCGCCCAGCTCCGGTGGCCTCTGAAGGGATGGCCGATCGGTTCGCCGGTGGCCAGGTCCCAGACGCGTACCGTGTGATCGCCCCTCCCGCCGCCGGAGATCGCCACCGGGCGGCCGTCGAGTCGCGCCACCGTCGCCGATTCGACCGGCCCCTGATGAGCGTTGACGCGTCTGGCCATGGGGGTGCCGGTGGCCAGGTCCGTCATGAGGACGTTGCCGTCGACGTCCCCGGAGACCACGACCGGGCGGCCGTTCACCTCGCCCACCGCCACCGACAGCACCCAGCCGCGGCCGGTGCCGGTGCCGACCGGGTCGCCGATCTGGTCGCCGGTCGCCAGATCAGAAACCCGCACCGTACCGTCGAGCCCGCCGGACACCGCCACGGGACGGCCGTTCACCTGCCCGACCGCCACCGATTCGACCGAGCCCCGATGGCCTTGGAAGGGTTTGCCGATCGGTTCGCCGGTGGTCTGGTCCCAGACGCGTACGGTGCCGTCGCGACCACCGGAGACGACGACCGGGCGGCCGTTCACCTGCCCTGTCGCCACGGACCACACCGGCCCCTGGTGCCCCGTGAACGGGGAGTGGAGAGGCGCGCCGGTGGCAAGATCCGATATCAGCACTGTGCCGTCGTAGCCCCCCGAGGCCACCACAGGCCGGCCGTCCCACTGTCCGACCGCCAGGGACAGCACCCAAGACTGCCAGCCGTTGACGGGCTCGCGGATCAGGGTGCCGAACGGCGCGCCCGTCGCGGCGGGCTTCGTGGTCGTGCCGGCGGTGGAGGGGGTGGCGCCGGGAAGAACCCCGGTCAGTACGGGCGTGAGCCATAAGGCCACGGGGATCACGAGCACGACGGCGGCCGCCGCGAACACCTTCGCCAGGCCGGGCGGACGGCGGCGGGGGTGCGGGGCGTTCTCCGGCGGCGGCGCGGAACGCCAGGCACCGCGCGGGGCGCTTTCCGGCGACGGTGCGGAACGCCGGGCACCGCGCGGGGCGTTCTCCGGCCGCGGTGCGGAACGCCGGGCACCCCGCGGGGCGTTCTCCGGCGGAGTTGCGGAACGCCGGGCACCCATGTCCTGGAGGGGAGTTTCGTGGGTGAGCGCGGTGAACAGGTCGGTGACGCTCGGCCGGGACGCGGGATCCTTGGCCAGGCCGGCGGCCAGGAGGGGACGGAGGCGGGCGGGCACGCCTGCCAGGTCGGGCTCGCGGGTCATGATCGCGTTCAGGACGCCCGCGGTGACCGTGCCGGAGAAGGCCCGGTGCCCGGTGGCGGCGTACACCATGGTCGCGGCCCAGGCGAACACGTCCGAGGGCGCCCCGGCCGGCTCTCCGTTGAGCTGTTCGGGCGCCAGGTAGGCCGGGGTGCCGATCAGGCCGGACCCCGTGGTGGAGTGGTCCAGCACCCGGGCGATGCCGAAATCGATGACGACGGGCCCCTCCTGGCCCATGATCACGTTGCCGGGCTTGAAGTCCCGATGCACGATGCCGGCCCGGTGGATCGCGTCCAGCGCGACCAAGGTGGTGATCGCCAGCCGGTCCAGCCCGCCGCCCGTGCGCGGCCCCTCCCGGGTCACGAGCTCCTCCAGGGACGGGCCCTGTACGTACTCGCTGACCAGGTAGGGTGCCGAGCCGGCGATCCCGGCGGCGACGACCCGTGCCGTGCAGAACGCCGCCACGGACCCGGCGATCTCGGTCTCGCGCAGGAACCGTTCCAGGGCTTCGGGCTCGGAGGCCATCCGGGCGTGCAGCGTCTTGACGGCCACCCGCTGCCCCGAGGGGGCCTGGCCCAGGTAGACGACTCCTTGGCCGCCCACGCCCAGCACCCCGATCAGTCGATAGTCCCCGAGCTGGCGGGGATCGTTCTCGGCTAACGGGCGCGGATCGGACATGAGGCAATCTTCTCCTGGGCTCAGGGAGGATCCACTCAGCTGCTCAAAAGGTATATGTCCGCATGATGACGCGAAAGCCGCGCCTGGAGGCAGGCGTACCGGCAGCCGGCGCGCTGGAGGCGTTGAAGGATCATCTCGCCGGGGATGCTCAGGGAAACGTGGACCCGAATGGGAAGGTCGACATCATGCAGACACCCGCGATCGTCACGCCACAAGAGTGGGAGGCAGCCCGCCAGCGGCTGCTCGTCAGGGAGAAGGAGCTGACCCACGCCCGGGACGCGCTGGCCGCGGAGCGCCGGCGGATGCCGTGGCTGGCGGTGGAGAAAGACTACGAGTTCGACGGACCGGCGGGTAAGGCGAGCCTGCTGGACCTGTTCGAGGGCCGTCGTCAGCTGATCGTCTACCGCGCCTTCTTCGATCCCGGCGTGCACGGCTGGCCCGATCACGCGTGCGTCGGCTGTTCCATGGTGGCCGATCATGTCGGCCACCTCGCCCATCTGAACGCCCGCGACACCACTCTCGCCTTCGTCTCCCGCGCGCCCCAACCGGAGATCGCGCGGGTGAAGGCGCGGATGGGCTGGACGATGCCCTGGTACACCCTGACCGACGAGTTCGACGCCGACTTCGGCGTGGACGAGTGGCACGGCACCAACGCGTTCATCCGCGACGGTGACAGGGTGTTCCGCACCTACTTCATCAACAACCGCGGCGACGAGGCGCTGGGGAGCACCTGGAGCTACCTGGACATGACCGCGCTCGGGCGGCAAGAGGAGTGGGAGGACTCCCCCGAGGGCTATCCCCAGACCCCGCCGTACCAGTGGTGGAACTGGCACGACGAGTACGGCGCCGCCGAGCCGGCGCAGGGGTAGCCGGCCGGCTTGGCCCCGCACTCCGCGTATCCGCGAACGCCGGCTCATCTACCAGGATCTGGCTCCGCTCCGCGTCTGGGACACGCCCCAGGACCGACATCGGCCCACCAATCGCCCGAACGCGACACCGGTCCGGGGTGGGCTCCAGCGGGCCCACCGCCCAGTCGGGCAACGGGAGGGTGGCGCCGGGCCCACCTACTCGACCCCTGCTCGATATTTGCCGGTAACAACCTGGTAACAGGGTCTTCTCCTCAGCAATGTGAGCGGTCACACTCAGGCAACAAGAAATGTGACCGGTCACATCTGCGCACCTCCACGTCCCCCCAAGGGCTCGAACGCCCGAAGCACGCAAGGAGGTTGTATCGCCATGAGGAGGAAACATGCCTGGTCAGCGATGCTGGCGGTGGTCTTGGTGACGGGTGCCGTGCACGCCTCCCCCGCCCAGGCCGCGTCTCAGCTCGTCGTCGATCTCGGCAGCTCGACCGGCGCGCTCAGGTACGGAGCCACCGGCTTCCTGTACGGGCTCGGCGACGAGGGCATCCCGAACGAGACCATGCTCGCCGCCCTCAAACCGCAGGTCACCGCGCAGAAGGCGCCCGACGGCCTGCAGCACCCGAACGGTGACGCGCTCAAGATCGCCCCCATGTTCAAGCGCGCCGGCGGCCGCGAGATCCAGATCTACATGCAGGACGTCTACAAGCAGTGGCCGTACGAGAACCTCGGCATCAACGACTACCTGGCCAAGGTCGACACGATGGTCAGGAAGGTCGTCGCCGACCCGTACCGCACCTCGTACGTCTACGTCCCCTTCAACGAGCCCGACCAGATCTGGTACGGCGGCAACCTCGCCGGGTTCCTGAACGACTACCGGACCGTCTACCGCCGGATCCGCTCCCTCGACCCCGGCGCCCGCATCGCGGGCCCGAACTTCGCGAGCTACCGCTCGGCCGACATCCGGACGTTCATGCAGTTCGCCCGGGACAACGCCGTGCTGCCGGACGTCACCACCTGGCACGAGCTCGGCGACGACTTCTTCACCAGCTGGCACACCCACTACGCCGACTACCGGGCGATCGAGTCCGGCCTGGGCATCTCCCCCAGGCCGATCACGATCAACGAGTACGGGCGCTTCTCCGGGGATCTGGGCGTGCCGGGCAACCTGGTGCAGTTCGTGGCGAAGTTCGAGAACAGCAAGGTCGACGCCTGCCTGGCGTACTGGACGACGGCCGGCGGGCTCAACGACCTGGTCACCAGGAACAACCAGGCGACCGGCGGCTGGTGGCTGTACAAGTGGTACGGCGAGCTGACCGGCAACACCGTGACCGTCACCCCACCCGCGCCGGGTGGCTCCCTCCAGGGCCTGGCCGCGCTCGACCAGGGCAAGAAGCAGGCCAGGGTGATCTTCGGCGGCAACAACCCGGCCGGCGGCACGTACGACACCAACCTGGTCGTCAAGGGCATCCCGGGCGCCCTGGGCACCACGGTCCACGCCACCGTCTGGGGCGTCGACGACACCGGGCTGAACCCCTCCCCCGGCCCGTACAAGGTCACCGAGGCGGACTTCACGCCGTCCGGCGGCCAGATCACGATCCCCCTCACCGGGCTGAAGGGCTCCTCGGCGTACCACGTGATCGTGACCCCGGACAAGGACCCGACCGCCGGCTCCCGCTACGAGGCCGAGTACGCCGCCGCGCCGGGTGCGATCACCTACGGCCCGGTCTCCTACGCGGACGGCGGCGCCAAGTTCGTGGTCACGGCCCCCTCGGACGGCTACTACAACGTGGACCTGCGCTACTCGGCCTCCGCCGCCCGCGTGGCCAGGCTGCGGCTCAACGGCTCGGACCTGACCGACGTCAACCTGCCCGCCGCCGCGAGCTGGAGCACCGTCACCACCAAGGTGTTCCTGACCGCCGGGATCAACCGCCTGGACGTGAGCGCAACCGGCGTCAACGTCGACTATGTCGACGTCTCGCCGGCGTCGGGGACGATCACCGCGTACGAGGCCGAGTCCAGCGCCAACACCCTGGGCGGCGCCGCCCGGGTCGCGGCCAACTCCGCCGCCTCGGGCGGGAAGTACGTCGGCTACGTCGGCGCCGGCGCGGCCAACACGCTGCGCTTCAACAACGTCACCGTCGCCTCGGCCGGCCGCTACCGGCTGGTCGTCACGTACGCCAACGGTGAGCTGGGCGAGGGCGCCACCAACTACAACAGCAACATCGTCGACCGCTACGCCGACATCTCGGTCAACGGCGGCGCGGCCCAGCGGCACTACTTCCGCAACACGCTGGGCTGGTCGAACTACCGAACCACCGTCGTGGACGTCACCCTGGCCGCCGGAGCGAACACGATCACGTTCGGCAACGCCTCCGCCGGCTACGCGCCCGACATCGACCGCATCCAGATCGCCAAGCCGGTCGGCTAGCACCAGCCCGGCCGGTCAGCAAGCAGCAGAGGAGATCCATGAACACCAGCGTCGTCTGGGGCCACCCGAGCCTGCGGGTCGTGCTCGACGTCTCACCCGACGGACCGGTCGGCGTCCGGTCGCTGTCCGGCGGCGACGCCGCCACGGCGCACCTGCCCAGGTCGACGCAGCCGGTGGTGGAGCTGCTGGTCCCGGAGGAGGGGCGGGCGCGGGCCTCGCACCGCTTCTCCCGGACGGCCGTCGGCCTGCGCCTGGCCTACCGGGGCTGCGAACAGCGCAGAGAGGGGGTGTGGCACGTGCTGCAGCTCGATCTGCACGACGCGAGGAGCGGGCTGAGCGCCGAGGTGTTCCTGCGCTCGGCGGAGGGCGTCAGCGCGTTCCAGGTATGGACGCGGGTGACCAACCGCGGCCAGGACCCCCGGCTGCTGCTGGGCGTCACGTCGTTCGCCGCCGCCTTCGCGGGGGCCGTGGACGACCTGGACGTCGTACGGGCCGACAGCGAGTGGCTGGGCGAGAGCCGCTGGGTCCGCGAGGCCCTGCGGGGGCAGGCCGTACCCGATCTCCGCCTGGGCGGCCACGGGCAGGACGGCCGCGGGCGGCTCGCGGTCGTCAGCACGGGCACCTGGTCGACCGGCTCCCACCTGCCCACCGGCGGCCTGATCGACCGCGCCGGCGGGCAGGCGTGGCTGTGGCAGATCGAGCACAACGGCGCCTGGCGCTGGGAGGTCGGCGAGCGGCTCGACGACCCGTACGTCGCGCTGCTCGGCCCGACCGACATCGACCACCAGTGGCAGCACCTGCTCCAGCCCGGCGAGTCGTTCACCACGGTGCCGGTGTCGGTCGCGGTGTCCGGCGAGGGCCTGGAAGGGGCGGCCGCCGCGCTCACCGCGCACCGGCGGATGATCGTCCGGCCGCATCCCGACCGGGAGCGGCTGCCGGTGGTGTTCAACGACTACATGAACACGCTGTCGGGCGACCCGACCACGGCCAAGCTCCTGCCGCTGATCGACGCCGCCGCCTCGGCCGGGGCCGAGGTGTTCTGCGTGGACGCGGGCTGGTACGACGACGGCGGCACCTGGTGGGACAGCGTCGGCGAATGGCAGCCGTCGCAGACGCGCTTCCCGCGCGGCATCGAGGAGGTCCTCGGCCGCGTCAGGGAGCACGGCATGGTGCCGGGGCTGTGGCTCGAACCCGAGGTGATCGGCGTCCGCAGCCCCATGGCCGACAAGCTGCCGCCCGAGGCGTTCCTGCAGCGTGGCGGCGTACGCCTGGTCGAGCACGGCCGCTACCACCTCGACCTGCGCCATCCCCGCGCGATCGCGCACCTGGACCAGGTCGTGGACCGGTTGGTGGAGGAGCTCGGCGTCGGTTACTTCAAACTCGACTACAACATCGACCCGGGCGCGGGCACCGACCTGGACGCCGACAGCGCCGGGGACGGGCTGCTGGCCTGCAACCGGGCCCATCTGGCTTGGCTGGACGGCGTGCTGGCGCGCCATCCGGGGCTCACCCTGGAGAACTGCGCGTCCGGCGCCATGCGCATGGACTACGCCATGCTGTCCCGGCTGCACCTGCAGTCCACCAGCGACCAGCAGGACTTCCGCCTCTATCCGCCGATCGCGGTGTCGGCGCCGATGTCCGTGCTGCCCGAGCAGTCGGCGAGCTGGGCGTACCCGCAGCCCGACATGTCGGACGAGGAGATCGCCTTCGCGCTGTGCACCGGCATGCTGGGGCGGCTCTACCTGTCCGGCCATCTGGACGGGATGAGCCCCGCCCAGCTCGACTCGGTCCGCGACGCCGTACGCGTCCACAAGGAGATCCGCGCGGACCTGGCCCGCGCGACGCCCGTGTGGCCGCTCGGGCTGCCGGGCTGGGGCGACCGCCATCTCGCCCTGGGCCTGCGTGCGCCGGTCGATGGCGCCGCCGACGTCACATACCTTGGCGTATGGCGACGCGACGGGGCGAAGCCCGTACGGCTGGACCTGCCGCACCTGGCGGGCCGCGCGGTCGAGATCGACGTGATCTACCCGCGGCACCTGCCGGACTGGGCTCGCGACTGGCAGCCCGGCTCGGGCGTGTTGACGCTCACTCCCTGCTGTGACGAGCCCCACTCCGCCCGGATCCTCCGTATCCGCACCGCCTCATGAAAGAGACCACCATGAAGACCAAATGGACGGCCGCCGCCGCCGCGACGGCGCTCGCGCTCGGCCTGGCCGCGTGCAGCGACCCCTCCGTCGAGACCGCCTCCTCCGCCGCGCCCGCCACCGCCGCGGCCTGGCCCGACCCGGCCACCAAGCTCGACGGCGTCAAGCTGACGATCTGGGCCGCCCAGAACAGCAACACCGTGCCCAAGGCGGTCATCGCCGGGTTCCAGAAGGCGACGGGCGCGACGGTCGAGGTCGTGACGATCCCGGACCCGTACGAGCAGGGCATCCAGACCAAGGTCGCCACCGGCGACAAGCCCGACCTGGCGTTCTGGCAGCCGACCGCGTCCATGCTGACCGCGATCAACGCCAAGGCCAACCTCCAGCCGCTGAACGACGCGCCGTGGCTGGCGCAGCTGTCGCCGGACCTGAAGGACATCACCGGCATCCTGGACGGCAACCGGTACGCGGCCCTCATCACGAGCCCCGCGGTCGAGGGCGTCTACTACAACAAGGAGGTCTTCGCCGCCAACAAGATCACCGATACGCCGAAGAACTTCGACGAGATGGTGAAGCTGGGGCGCACGCTGAAGGCCAAGGGCGTCACGCCGTTCTTCGAGATGGCCGGCGACAAGTGGGCGACCCAGTGGTGGGTGCAGGTCCAGCTCGCGGACGCGGCCAAGAACGGCCTGTGGGAGCGGATCAACACGGGCAAGGAGACGTTCGACAGCCCGGCCGTCGTCGGGGCGATCAAGACGTACAAGTCGCTGATCGACGAGGGGCTGTTCAACTCCGACATCAAGACCGCGAAGTTCGAGGACCAGGGCGCGGCGCTGCTGTCCGGCAAGGCGGCCATGGTCGTGCAGGTGAACTCGTTCTTCGGGCAGCTGCAGGCCTCGGCCGACACCGCCACGCTGAACAAGAAGATCGGCTTCTTCCCGATCTCGCCGTCGGGGAACGTCGGCACGTTCATTCCCGACCAGTCGAACGCGCTGGTGGCGTTCAGGACCGGGGACGCCAAGCGGGAGGCCGCGGCGCGGCAGCTGCTGGCGTACTGGATGGGGCCCGGCTACAAGGACTTCGTCACCGACCGCAACACCGTCTCCCTGGAGCCGTCGGTGCCCAGCCCGGCGGGCGTGCCGCAGGCGCTGCTGGACGTGCACGCCGCGCTGCCCACCGCGGTCGGGTCGATGCAGGCGCTGGCGGTGGCCAACCCGGACCTGTACCTGAACCTGGCCGACATGATCACCGGGACCATGACGCCGGAGAAGGTCGCCTCGGCCACCCAGGATCAGTTCGCCCAGCTCGCAAAGGCCGCCGGGGCGAGCGGTTTCTGACGTGCTGATCACCACCTCGCGGCAGGCCGCCTCCCGCACCACGACCGCGACCCGCGGGCGCCCGGTCGTCGGGAGGCGGACGCACCCCATGTGGTTCATGGCTCCGGCGTTCGCCATCCTGCTGGTGTTCTTCTTCCTGCCGACGCTGTTCAACTTCGTCTACGCCTTCACCGACTGGTCGGGCTTCAAGAGCGCGATCCGGCCCGTCGGGCTGGACAACTTCACCGACCTGGCCTCCAACGGCACGCTGTTCCGGTCGCTGCGGGTCACGGTGGTGTACGCGGTGCTGGTGGCGATCTTCCAGAACGCGTTCGGCTTCGGCCTGGCCGTGCTGCTGGAACGCGACACCTGGCTCAACCGGGTGGCCCGCGTGTTCTTCCTCATCCCGGTGCTGATGTCCGCCCTCGCCGTCGGCTACATCTTCCAGGCCCTGCTCAAGCCGACGGGCGGCCTGAACCGGCTGCTCGGGATCGACTACGCCTGGCTGGGCGACACCACCTGGACGATCGTGGTCGTGGCGCTGATCCACGCGTGGAAGTGGATGGGGCTGTCGATGCTCATCTACCTGGCGGGGCTGAAGACCATCCCGGACGACATCGTGGAGGCCGCCCACATCGACGGGGCGTCGCGGTGGCGTACGTTCTGGGCGGTCCGCTTCCCGCTGCTCGCGCCCGCGATCACGTTCAACGTCGCCACGGCGCTGCTGGGCTCGATGAACGGCTTCGACATCGCCCAGGCCACCACCGGCGGCGGGCCCGCCCGCACGACGGAGATCCTGAACATCTTCATCTACCGCACCTTCGGCCAGGGCCTGTTCGCGCAGGCCACGACGATGAGCCTGGTGCTGTTCCTGCTGGTGGCCCTCATGGCCTTCCCTGTCATCTACGTGCTGCGCAAGCGGGAGGAGATCCTGTGACCCCCGTCATGCCCGAGCGCCGCGGTGTGAGCGACGCGCCCGTGTGGCGCCGGCTCCAGCCCCTGGTCACGTTCGTGCTGGTGGCGCTGTCCATCGGCATCCCGCTGTGGCTGGTGCTGGTGACGGCCGCCAAGTCCCGCGGCGAGGCGCTCACGCCGGACCTGTCGCTGCCGACCGAGTGGCACCTGCTGGAGAACCTGCGGCAGGTGTGGGGCGACGGCGAGGTCCTGCAGGCCTCGCTGGGCAGCCTGCTCGTCGTCGTGCCCTCGGTGATCGGGGTGCTGCTGTTCGGCTCGATGGCCGCCTGGATCCTGGCCCGCCGCGCCACGCGGCTCAACGCCGTCCTGTACGCGCTGGCGATCAGCGGCATCGTGCTCCCGCCCGCCGTCGTCACCGTCGTCCTGCTGCTGCGCCAGCTCGGCCTGGCCGGGAGCGCGGTCGGGATGATCGGCGTCTACATGGGCATCTACATGTCCACGGTGATCTTCTTCGTCACCGGCTTCGTGCGTACGATCCCCACCTCCCTCGAGGAGGCGGCGCAGCTCGACGGGGCCAGCCCGATGCGGGTGTTCTGGCTGGTGGTGCTGCCGCTGCTGCGCCCGGTGCTGGCCACGGCCACCATCCTGGTCTGCCTGTACGTGTGGAACGACGTCTTCTACGCCTTCTTCGTGATCGGCGGACGCCTGGACACGCTGCCCCTCAACCTGTTCCGGGTGGCCAGCGCCGGGCTCTATCTCAACAACTGGCACCTGATCTTCGCCTACGTGATCCTGATGAGCCTGCCGCTGGTCGTGGTCTTCGCCATCGCCCAACGAAAGATCATCTCAGGCATCACCAGCGGCGCCGTCAAGTAGCGGGCCGGTCACCGAAGGGGAGCGGGGCCGGTCCCCTTCGCACGCCCGGCCCCCCGCCCACGTGGCGCACCGGCCACGTACGGGCTGGGGTCGTGGCGCATGACCAGCCGTTCCCCCGGCCCACCGCTCGCCCAAGGTCATCCCGGCGAGTCGAGCTCGGACGGCCGGACATGGCGATGCGGCGTCGAGCGCGTCTCCACCTGGCCGTCCACCACCCAGATCAGCCGTCCAACAGGCGCCGGACGTCCTCCAGGAGTTTCGCGTCGGCGGCCAGATGCGCCTCGGCGTTGTCGAACAGCGCGTCGGCCAGCGGCGACAACCCCGCCTTCGCCTCGCGCCCGGCGGCGAGCGCCACCCGCCGGGCCTCCAGCGCCCGGAACGAGGCCGCCACCAGGTCCCGCGCCTCGCCTGACTCCAGGAGCGCGTGCCAGCGCAGCGCCAGCGCGAAGTCGGACCGCGTGGAGTGCGGGGGTGCGGCGAGCGCCTTGCGCAGCAGGTCGCGGAGCGTGCGCCGGCCCTCGGGAGTGATCGCGTAGACCCGGCGCAGCCGATCGCCGGTGCGCTCCTCGGAATGCGTCTCCGCCAGCCCTTCGGCCTCCAGCTTGGCCAGGGCGTGGTAGACCGAGCCCGGCTTCACGTCGGTCCACTGCTCCAGCGCCCCGGCCGTGACGAGCTGGTTGATCTCGTATCCGTGCCGCGGCCCCTCGTTGAGCAGCCCCAGGACGAGCATCCGGGTCGACGACACTCAACACCTCCACGCGATAGTCAAGGTTGACTATATCAGCCGTCCCATGCTCATATAATCAAACTGGATTATTCAAATTGGAGGTTCTCGTGTTCTCGCGTCTCTCGCGCCGGATGGACGCGCTCGTCAGCGCGTACACGCGGCTGGGCAGGTTCAGCGGCGCGGTGCTGGTCGCCCGCGGCGACCGGCGGCTCTTCGCCAAGGGGTACGGCCACGCCGACCACGAGCGCCGCGTGGCCAACACGGCGGCGACGGCGTTCCGCATCGGATCGCAGACCAAGACGTTCACCGCGATCGCGATCCTGCAACTGCAGGAGCAGGGCGGGCTCCGCGTCACCGACCCGATCGCCCGCCACCTGCCCGGCTACCCGCACGGCACGCGGATCACCCTGCATCACCTGCTGACCAACACCTCCGGCATCCCGGACTACGTCACGACTGACGGCTTCACCCGCGTCATGGGGACGCCGCGCACCCGCCGGCAGCTCATCGACGGCTTCGAGGGCCGGCCCCTGCTGTTCGAGCCGGGCGCGCGGATGAGTTACAGCAACTCGGGCTGGATCCTGCTGGGCGAGGTGATCGAGCGGCTGTCCGGCCTGACCTACGGCCAATACCTGCGCCGGAACGTCTTCGCCCCCTTGGCCATGGAGCGCAGCGGCCTGGCCGACGGCACCGACCCCGAGACCGCCGTCGGCTACATGTCGGTCGACGGCCAGGTCACCAGAACCCCATATCTGGACAATTCCAACCAGGACGCTGCCGGAGCGCTCCACTCGACGGTCGAGGACCTGCACCGCTGGAATCGCGGCCTGCCCGGGCTGCTGCGGCGGGAGTCGCTGGCGGAGCTGTTCAGGCCGCACGTCGAGGCGGACGGCACCGGGTACGGTTACGGCTGCGTGGTGAGCGAGGACCGGGTGGAGAGCGCGGGCGGCACCATCGGATTCGTCAGCGTCTCAGCCCGTTACCGGCACGACGACCTCTTCGTGACCGTTCTGTCCAACATCGAGAACGCCGCCTTCTCCGAGATCGAGTCCGCGCTGGCGGCGATCGCCCGCGGCGAGCCGTACGAGCTGCCGAGCCGGCGCGTCTTCGTCAGCGTCGCTCCGGACGTCCTCGACCGGTACGCCGGCCGCTACACCATGCGGTACATGGGACGCACCTCCACGATGGACGTCACGCGGGAGGGTGAGCGGCTCATGGTGGAGGTGCACGGGTTGGTCAGGACGGAGCTGCGCCCGATGTCGGCGACCCGCTTCTTCGCCAGGATGAAGGGCGAGGTCGAGCTGGACTTCCTGGCGAACGGTGAAGTCGCGCTCAACTGGGCGGGTCACGAGGTCACCGCCCGGTCCGCCTGAGGAAGCCGGCCCGCCCACCACGGCGAGGAGCGGGCGGGCCGGGAAGTGCGGGCTGTCAGGCGCAGGTGTAGCCGGACGGGAGGGCGGTGTTGCCGCTCGGGCGGGTCGCCTGGAAGCCGACGCTGGTGGTGGCGGCTCCGGGGGCGAGGGTGCCGTTGTGGCTGACGTTCCTGATGGTCACGGTCTGCCCGCTGACGGTGGCGGTGCCGTTCCACGAGCCGGTCAGCGTGTGGCCGGCCGGCAGCGTGAACGTGACCGTCCATCCGTTGATCGTCGAGGTGCCGGTGTTGGTGATGGTCAGCGGCTGGATGACGTACCCGGTGGCCCACTGGGTCTGCACGGTGGGGACGGCCGTGCATGTTCCGGTGGAGGTGCCGGGCTGGGTGGTGACCTGCGCGGTGTTCGAGACCGGCGAGGTGTTGCCCGCGGCGTCGCGCGCCCTGACCTGGTAGCGGTAGGTGGTGCTCGGACTCAGGCCCGTGTCGCTGAACGAGGTCGTGGCCGAGGTGCCGACCTGGGTGAACGTGCCGCCGCTCGCGCCGGGCGCGCGCAGGATGTCGTAGCCGGCGACGCCGTTGTCGTCCGTCGAGGCGGTCCAGCTCAGGGTCGTGCCCGTGGACGTGGTCGCCGAGGCCGCCAGGCCGGCCGGGGCCGTCGGCGGTGAGGTGTCGCCGCCGCCGGTCGTCGTGGTGAACGCGACCGGTGGCGAGTCGCCGGACAGGTTGCCCGCGCCGTCACGTGCCCGCACGTACACCTGGTACGGGGTGTTCGCGGTCAGCCCGGTGAGGGTGATCGAGGTGGTGGTGGACTGGCCGAGCTGCGGGTCGGTGGTGCCCAGCTCGCGGTAGACGTTGTAGCCGGTCAGGCCGGAGCCGCCCTGGTCGGTGGAGGCGGCCCAGGTCAGCGTGGCGCCGGTGGCGGTCACGTTGGACGCGACCGGGGCGCCCGGCGTGCTCGGCGGGGTGGTGTCGCCGGAATCGCCGAGGGTGGGAGTCTGCCAGTCTCTCCACTCGGCCAGATTGCCGAGCGCCTTGGACGAGATCCTGATCGCGCCGGGCGCGTTGCCCGTCTTCAGCAGGAACTTCTGGATGTTCTGCTGCAACGGGGTCCGCCATTCCGCCCTGTTGGCGCAGTGGTTGCCGTCCTGGATGTCGGACCAGTACGTGATGTTCTCTCCCGCGCCGAGCGCCTTGTAGACCTCCGCCCCGCCCAGGGCCGCCACGCTCGCTGACTTCGGACCCAGGTTGGTGATGTGCGGATTGTCCATGATGAACAGTCCGCGGGGCGCGACCATGGCCACCATTTCGTGCGTGTCCACCGGGAGCCTGGCCGGGCTGCTGGTGAAGGAGCCGAACGCGTCGCCCAGCCACGGCTGCTCTCCGTACGCGCTGCTCAGGCTCTGAGCGCCTTCCCCGGGAATCCCGCGGAAGATGGGAACGCCGGCGCTGCCCGACTCGATCGGCATGGTCAACGCGATGCGCTGATCGAACGCGCCGATCACGAAAGCGCCCTTTCCGAAGCGCGAGCATCCCGTGACGCCGGTCGCATCGGCTTTGAGAATGCTGCCGTTCGACTGTTCGATGACGTCGATGATCCGGCTCACGCCCCAGGCCCAGGCCAGCAGCAGCCCCGTGCTGCTGGAGGAGCCGTAGACGCTGTAGAAAGCGCCTTGTTTGTTGCTGCGTGGCGTGCCCTCTTTTCCGACCGCGTAGGGGTCGTAACTGATGACGGCGGCGCCGGCCGCTTTGATGGCGGCCGTGTCCGCGCCGAACCCGCCCACGACGACGACGGCCGGGAAAGGCCCGGACCCACTCGGCAGGTCGACGCTCGCCGAGAAACTCGAGCTCCTGCCGTTGTGGTTCACGTTCACGGTGATGCCGGTCCTCGAGACCGTTCCTGTGACGCTCGACGGCTTTGCGGGCTTCTCACCGTAGACGAACTTCTCCGCCAGCTTCTTGATCTCCTGCCGTCGGCACCGCCACTCGGACCTGGCGGAGATGCGCGTACCGTCCAGCTTCTTGAAGGGGTCGGGAAGCTTGGAGTTGGTGGGCAAGGAGCCTGCGTCGGGCAGGCCGGTCACCGTGCAGTCGGCACCCTCGTCCTCGACTCCGGCAGCCGCTACGGCCTCGGGGGGCGCGACCGTCACCGCTCCGGCGATCGACAGCGTCGCTGCCGCCGTCAGCGCGACGACCCTCGAACGGATCTTGTAGCGGCCCAAGCTGGTGATCACCAAAGCTCTCCCTTCCGGGTGGAGTGTTGGCGATCAGTCTGAAAACCCCTATGAAACATGTCAATAGAATGTCGAAATGTTTCAAAGATCAAGGCTTTCTCAAGCTTTTGAACTGCAAATATGCCCTTGAAGGTGTCGAAACTTTCGGAAATGGTGCGGATGAGGTGAAGGCGGCACCCGCCGTCCCGAAAGTTTCGATCAGCCTTCGTCAGCGGCCGGCAGGCTGCTGACTCGCGGCGAGGGTGCGGACGGCCGACACCACGGCCTCGCGGCGCCGGGCCAGGGCCGCCTTGTCGTCCTGCTCGTCGAGGACGAGGCGGCACAGCTGGGGGACGGCGAAGTTCCAGGCGACCAGCCCGAGCACGGTGAACATCCAGTCCTGGGCGGCGCAGGTGCGCTCGGGCCCGGCCAGTCCGGCTCCGACGCCGGCGTCCACCAGGTCGCGTACGTTGTCCCGGTACATCGCGCGGCGTTCGTCCTCGCCCTCGACGGGACCCGGACCGCTCTCCAGCGCCTCCCACAGCAGCAGCCTGATCAGGTCCGGATGGTCCTGGTACCAGTCGAACAGCTGCCCCACGGAGTCGGCCACCGCGCCGGGATCGAGGGCGTTGGCGTGGCAGACCTCGTCGACCTTGGCCCGCACCACGGCGCCGAACAGCTTCTCCTTGCCCCCGAAGTACAGGTAGATCGCCTGCTTGTTGGCCTTGGCGGCGGCGGCTATGCGCTCGACCCGGGCGCCGGCCAGGCCGTGCGCGGCGAACTCGGCGGTGGCGGCCTGGAAGATCCGCTGTCGGGTGGCCTCCGCGTCGTAGCTCATGAACTGAATTAAACCATCCAGTTGACTTTCCGGGCGACATCCGCTTCGATCTAAACCAACCAGATGGTTTATTTCTGAGGAGACATCATGTCCATAGCTCCCGTGCCGGTCCGCTCGCCGCTGTCCACCGGTCTGGCCGGCTCCACCGCCGTCCTCATCGGCGGCACCTCGGGCATCGGCCTGTCCGCGGGTGTGCTGCTGGCCGAGGTGGGCGCCCGAGTGGTGCTGGTCGGCCGCGACCAGGCCAGGCTGGCGGCCGCCGTGGACCGCGTACGCGGCGCGGTCCCGGCGGGCGGCCCTGCCGACGGCCCTGCGGACTCGGTGCTCGGCGTCTCCGCCGACGGCTCGGACGAGGACGCGCTGGCGGAGGTCTTCGAGCGGGCCGGCCAGGTCGACCACGTGCTCGTGACGTCCGGCGGCCTGGGCGGGGCGGGCCCGGTGACCGAGCTCTCCCACGACGACCTCCGCTCGGTCCTGGACACCCGGCTCTGGGGCGCCGTCGCCGCCGCCCGGCTCGCGGCGAACCGGCTGCCGGCGGGCGGTTCGATCACCTTCACCTCCGGCACGTTCGTCGTCCGCCCGATCCCCGGGATGACCGGTCCGCTGGCGGCCGTCGGCGCCGTGGAGACCTTCACCAGGGCGCTCGCCGTCGAGCTCGCGCCGAAACGGCTGCGGGTGAACGCCATCCGCTACGGCAGCTTCGACACCCCGCTGCTGCGCACGGTGTCCGGGCTCGACGGCGACGCCGCGGTCGCCAAGGCCGGGGAGGGCACCCCGCTCGGCCGCTTCGGCACGGCCGAGGAGGCCGCCGCCTCGGCCCTCTTCGTGATGGCCAACAACTACGTCACCGGTCAGGTGATCACCGTGGACGGCGGGCAGAGCCTGGCGTGAGTCAGATGTGAGCAGGCTGGGTGAGCGGCCCGGACCGGCGACCCGACCGCGCGGCGGGTTCCCGGACCTCGACACGATCGCCGCTCGCGCGGCGACGGCGTCAGGCTGAGCTCCGCTCGCGCCGTTCGTCGCGGGTTTCTGACCGCTCGCCGTAAAGATCTTCAATACTGCATACCGTATGTGGTACGCGTGTGAGGTGGCAAGATTCCTCGACCGTTCCCGGATCGTGGCGGCACCCGGCTGGAGCCGGTGGCTGGTGCCGCCCGCCGCACTCTCGGTCCATCTGGCGATCGGGCAGGCGTACGCGTGGAGCGTGTTCAAACCCCCGCTGGAGTCCTCCCTTCACCTGTCGGGCACGCAGAGCGCCCTGCCGTTCCAGCTGGGCATCGTCATGCTGGGCCTGTCGGCGGCCTTCGGCGGCACGCTGGTGGAGCGCAACGGGCCGCGCTGGGCGATGTTCGTCTCGATGGCCTGCTTCTCCTCCGGCTTCCTGCTGTCCGCGCTCGGCGTGGCCACCCGGCAGTACTGGTTGGTGGTGCTCGGCTACGGCGTCGTGGGCGGGATCGGGCTCGGCATCGGCTACATCTCCCCCGTCTCCACGCTGATCAAGTGGTTCCCCGACCGGCCCGGCATGGCGACGGGGATCGCGATCATGGGGTTCGGCGGCGGCGCGCTCATCGCCTCGCCGTGGTCGGCGCAGATGCTGGAGTCGTTCGGCACGAGCACGGGCGGGATCGCCACCACGTTCCTCGTGCACGGCCTGGTCTACGCGGTCTTCATGACGATGGGCGTGCTGCTGGTGCGCGTCCCGGCGGAGGGCTGGTCTCCGCCGGGGTGGACGCGGCCCGCGGTCGCGGTCAGGCCGCTGATCACCGACGCGGACGTCTCGGCCCGCAACGCGATCCGCACCCCGCAGTTCTACTGCCTGTGGGTCGTGCTGTGCTGCAACGTCACCGCGGGCATCGGGATCCTGGAGAAGGCCGCTCCCATGATCAGGGACTTCTTCGCGGGCACGGCCACGCCGGTCGCGGTGGGCGCGGCGGCGGGGTTCGTCGCGCTGCTGTCGCTGGCGAACATGACGGGCCGCTTCGTCTGGTCGTCCACCTCCGACCTGATCGGCCGCAAGAACATGTACCGCGTCTACCTGGGGGTCGGCGCGCTGCTCTACCTGGTGATCGCGCTGGCGGGCAACTCCTCCAAGCCGCTGTTCATCCTGTGCGCGCTGGGCATCCTGTCCTTCTACGGCGGCGGCTTCGCGACGATCCCGGCGTACCTGAAGGACCTGTTCGGCACCTACCAGGTCGGCGCGATCCACGGCCGTCTGCTCACGGCCTGGTCCACGGCGGGCGTGCTCGGCCCGCTGATCGTCAACGCCATCGCCGACGCGCAGAAGGCGGCGGGGCGGTCGGGGCCCGCGCTCTACACCACCTCCCTCTACATCATGATCGGGCTGCTGGCGGTGGGCCTGCTCGCCAACGAGCTGATCCGGCCGGTGAGCGACAGGTACCACGAGAAGCCGGCCGAGCCGGCCATGGAAGGGCAGGCGACATGATGACGTCCAGGCGGACCGCCCTGATGGTGCTGGCGTGGGCCTGGGTCGCGCTGCCCTTCGCGTTCGGCGTGTACGAGCTGGTGCTGAAGCTGACGCAGCTGTTCGACTAAGGGGTGTTGCGCACAGTAGCGGGGCGCTGCGGCTCGGGCGACAGGGCCTCGGCCAGGTCGCGGATGATGCTGCGGTGATCGCCGCGCCGCCAGGCGAGGGCGAGCACGCTCGGGGCCAGACCCGTGACCGGGATGGTCATGATGCCCGGCCGCCGGTAGATCTCGGCGTTGCCGGCGGCGAGCAGGACGATGTTGTCGCTGCTCTCAAGCGCCGCGAAGGTCTCCTCGGCGTTCGTCACGGTCGTGCAGACCACCGGTGGCCGCCCGCCGCGCTCGTCGGTCGCCAGCCAGTGGTCGCGGAGGGGGCCGGCGCTTTCGGGGAGCGCCAGGAATTTCTCGTCCAGGAGCTCGGCGAAGTCGACCTCGTCCCGTTCGGCCAGCCAGTGGCCCTGCCGGAACGCGACCCAGCGCGGCTCCCTGGCCACGACCCGGACGTTGAGATCATCCTGACCGGGGAACGGCAGCCAGACGAACGCCACGTCGACCTCGCCCTCGGCCAGGCCCACCGTGGGGTCGGTCCAGTTGACCTGGCGCAGCCGCAGGTCGCACCCGGGCCGGCGTCCGGTGAACCGTTCCCGCAGCGTTGCCAGGAGGCCGCGTCCGACACTGGTCGACATGCCGACGGTCAGCCGTGAGGCTTCGGCCGCGGCGGCGTCGCCGACGGCCCGCTGGGCCTCGTCCCACTGCCGGAGCAGCTCGCGGGCGGCCGGCAGCAGCGCCTCGCCCGGCGAGGTGAGCCGCACCGTGCGCCGGTCGCGGGAGAACAGCCTCACTCGCATCAGCTCTTCGAGCTGGCGTATCTGCTTGCTGAGCGTCGGCTGCGAGATGAACAGGCGCTCGGCCGCGCGGGTGAAGCTGAGCTCCTCCGCCACGGTCACGAAATATCTCAGGTCACGCAGATGAGCATCCATAGCCGTCGGCTATTACAGCAGATATTGGACGTGCGAGGAAGGTCGACGCCACGATTGCGACATGAGCACCACGGAGGATCGCCTGGCGATCATCGAGACCTGCACCCGCATGGCCTGGCATGCCGACCAGCGCGAATGGAACCGTCTGGGCGAGGTGTTCGCGGACTCGGTGACCCTGGACTACACCAGCCTGAACGGCGGCGAGCCCGCCGTGCTGACGCCGGCGCAGATCGTCGAGGCCTGGTCGGGCCTGCTCGGCTCGTTCGACGCCACCCAGCACCTGATCACGAACCACCTGGTGACCGTCGACGGCGACACCGCGCTCTGCACGGCGTCATTCCAGGCCACGCACCGCCTCACCGATCCGTTCGGCTCGCCGCTGTGGACGCTGGGCGGCACCTACCGCTTCGAGCTGGTCCGGTCGGACGGCGCGTGGAAGATCGGCGCCGTGGTGATGACCGCCACCTGGGCCGACGGCAACCGGAACCTGATGTCCCTGGCGGCGGGAAACGGATGATCGCCCTCGTGACCGGCGGCAACCGGGGGATCGGCCGGGAGGTCTGCCACCAGCTGGCGGCACTCGGCCACACCGTCCTCCTCACCGCCCGATCGCCGGCGGCGGCCGAGACCGCGGCCAGGGAACTCGGGGGCGACGTCGTCCCGCTGCGGCTCGACGTCACCTCCGAGGAGGACATCGCGGAGGTGGCGGCCGCTGTCGCCGAGCGGTACGGGCGGCTGGACGTTCTGGTCAACAATGCCGCCATCACCTACGACACCTGGCAGAACGGCGCGTCCGCCGACCTGGACGTCGTCCGCGAGGCCGCCGAGACGAACCTGTACGGTCCCTGGCGGCTGATCCAGGAGCTGCTGCCGCTCCTGCGCGAGAGCGCGCACCCCCGGATCGTCAACGTCTCCAGCGAGGCGGCCTCGCTGACCAACATGGGCGGCGGCACCCCGGCGTACGGCACCACCAAGGTGGCCCTCAACGCCCTGACCCGCATGCTGGCGGCCGAGCTTCGCGGTGACGGCGTCCTCGTGAACGCGATCTGCCCGGGCTGGGTCGCGACGGACATGGGAGGCCCGGGCGGCCGTCCCGTCTCCGAGGGCGCGGCCGGCATCGTCTGGGCGGCCACGCTGCCCGACGACGGCCCGACCGGCGGGTTCTTCCGCGACGGCCGCCCCCTCCCCTGGTGAAACCCTGTGAAGGACAATGAAATGATCTTGGTGACGGGTGCGACGGGCAACGTCGGCTCCGAAGTGGTCCGAGCCCTGGCCGCGGCCGGTGAACCCGTCCGGGCGCTGGTGCGCAAGCCGGGCACCATGCCGCTGCCGGACGGCGTCGAGGCGGTGACGGGCGACCTCAACCGGCCGGAGAGCATGGCCGCAGCGCTGGGCGGGGCCCGCGCGGTGTTCCTGCTCCCCGGGTACGAGGACATGCCGGGACTGCTGGCCGAGGCCCGGCGTGCGGGGGTGGAACAGGTCGTGCTGCTGTCCGGCGGCTCGGCCGGGAGCGGCGACATGACCAACGCGGTGACCCGTTTCATGGCCGCGTCCGAGTCCGCCGTGCGGGAGTCGGGGCTGCCGTGGACGTTCCTGCGGCCGAGCGCGTTCATGTCCAACGCCCTGCGCTGGCTGCCGCAGCTCCGGTCCGGCGAGCAGGTGCGGGTCCCGTTCCCGGACGTGCGCACGGCGAGCGTCGACCCGCACGACATCGGGGCCGTCGCCGCCCGCGCGCTGCTGTCGGAGGAGTACCGGGGCGAGATCCTCCGGCCGACCGGTCCGGTCGCGATGCCGCCCGCCGACCAGGTCGCCGTGCTGGCCAAGGTCCTCGGCCGCGATCTGGAGTTCGTGGGCCTGACGAACGAGCAGGCGCGCGCCGACCTGCTCGCGACCATGCCCGTCGAGTACGTGGAGGCGTTCTTCGACTTCTACGTCAACGGCTCGCTCGACGAGTCGATCGTCCGCCCGACCGTCCGCGAGGTCACCGGCCGCGAGCCCCGCACCTTCGAGCAGTGGGCACAGGCCCATGCGGACGACTTCCGCTGAATCCCCCTCGCATCCCAACTCCACGAAAGCTCCAGATGAACCAGAGATTGCGGCGCCTTCTCGCCGCAAGCTCCGCCGCCGCATGCGCGATCGCGCCGGTGGCGGGCTGTTCGAACGACGACAAGCCCGCGACGCCGTCCGTGCAGAAGACGGAGCCGGGACGCTTCGCCTCGTCCAACCCGGGTTCGGTCAACACCTACTGGATCCAGGCACCGGAGGGCCTGGTCCTCATCGACACCCTGCGCACGCCGGCCGATGCCCGCAAAGCGGTGGCGGAGATCAAGAAGACCGGCAAGCCGGTCGCCGCCATCCTGCTCACTCACTCCCATCCCGACCATGTGGGCGGGGCGGGCGCCTTCCACGAGGCGTTCCCCAAGGCCCCCATCTACGCCTCCAAGGCGACCGACAAGACGATGCGGGAGGACGATCGCGGCTTCTACCCGCTGGCCCGTTCGGCGAACGCGGACTTCCCCGCCAAGCTCACCTACGCCGACCGGACCTTCGAGGACGGCGCACCACTGCAGGTCGGCGGCCTCCGGTTCGAGACCGCCACGTTCGCCCACGGCGAGTCCGACACCGCGGACGTCTACTACCGTCCCGACACCGGCGACCTCTTCTCCGGTGACCTGGCGACCGGGAAGGTCACGCCCGCGCTGATCGAGGGGACCAGCTGTGGCTGGCTCCAGATCCTCGATCAGCTCGGTGGGCGCTTCTCCGGGGCCAGGACGATGTACCCGGGGCACGGCGCCGCGGGCCCGGCCCGCGCGTTGATCGACGAGCAGCGCCGGTATCTCCAGGTGTTCCGCGCTCTGGTCCGGCCGGCCGTCGCCCCGGACTCCCCCGATGGCAGGACGGTCGGCCCCGGCGAGCAGAAGTCGATCATCGCCGAGCTGGACCGCGCCTACCCGGGCCATCCACCGGTCGCGGACCTTCCGACCATCGTGCAGGACAACATCAAGGCCGTCGCGCGCGAACTGTCAGCCGAGGACCCCGCGAAGACGCCTGCCGCCTGCGCGGATACCCCTCGGAAGGGGACGGACGGGCTGCTCGCGCCGGTGAGCGCCTACGTCACCGCGGTCAACGGCCGCGACCTCGACGCGCTGGCGGGAGCGTTCGCCGCCGACGCGGAGCTCGTTGACGTCGGGCGGCGTTTCAAGGGTCGCGCCGCGATCCGCGACTGGGCCCGGGCCGAGGTCATCGGCGGCAGCCTGACCGTCATCGAGGTCGTCGAGAACCGGCCCGGTCACCAGCGCCTCCTTGTGCGCTTCGCCCCCGGCGGCCAGGGAGGCTTCAACGCCCACTACGCCTTCACCGTCGACGGCTCGTCCATCACCGAAGCCGAACTGACCTATGCGAACTGATCGAAGGAGCAGACGTTCAATGACCACCGTGCAGAAGGTGAAGTTCTCCGCCGGCGACGTGGCGCTGACCGGGAACCTGTTTCTGCCCGACGGCGCCGGACCGGTGCCGGGCATCGTGGTGGCGGGCACCTGGACGAGCGTCAAGGAGCTGATGGCCGACCGGTACGCCGAACGGCTCGCCGACCGCGGGTTCGCCGCCCTGTCCTTCGACTTCACGGGCTATGGCGAGTCCGAGGGCGAGCCGCGCGACTGCGAGGTCCCGGAACGGAAGGTCCGCGACATCAACCACGCGGTTTCCTTCCTCGCCGAACATCCCGCGGTGGACGCCGCCCGTCTCGGCGCCCTCGGCGTCTGCGCGTCCGCGATGTACATGAGCGGGAACGCCGTCGACGATCCCCGCATCCGGTCGCTGGCGCTCGTCGCGCCCTGGCTGCACGACCCCGAGATCTGCCGGGAGGTGTACGGCGGCGAGGAGGGCGTCGCGGGCAAACTCGCCGAGGCCGCACGGGCACGCGCGATGTACGAGGCGAGCGGCGAGGTCGAGTACGTGCCGGTCGTCAGCGGCTCCGACCCGCGCGCCGCCATGCCGTTCGACATCGACTTCTACCTCAACCCCGGCCGCGGCGGCCTCCCGCAGTGGCCCAACCGCTTCGCGGTGATGGCGTGGCCGGGCTGGCTCGGCTACGACTCGATCTCCCTTGCCTCCCGCCTGACCCAGCCCGTCCTGCTCGTCCACAGCGAGGACGCCGCCATCCCGGACGGGGCGCGGCGCTTCCACGCCGCGCTGGCCGGGCCCAAGGAGTTCGTCTGGACCGAGGGCGACCAGTTCGCCTTCTACGACCGGGAGCCGCAGGTCACGACGGCGGTGGACGCCGCGGCGGCCCACTTCGCCCGAACGCTGCCCCGCGCATGACCGGATGCCCGGCCTTGCCGACGATCTAGCCGAGCGAGATCCGGTCCAGGTCGGGCGCGGCCTCCGTGTCGTTGTAGAGCTTGACGGTGTTGGCGCCCGCCCGCAGCGTGACGGGCACGGTCGTGGTGTAGGGGGTGTTGTTGCCGGCGCCGCTCACCTTCACCTCGACCGGCGCCCCGCCGTTGACGCTCACGAAGTACGAGCGCTGCCCGTTGACGGTGAAGTCGATGAACAGCGTGTACTGCCGCGCCTCGGGCACCACGACGTCCTCGAAGAGCACGAAGGCGTCGGGGGCGCCGCCGAGGTTGCGGACCTTCTGGCCGCCGGAGCACGGTGAGCAGCTGGTGATGCCCGCGCTGCCGAGCCCGTTGCGCGAGTCCTCGGCCTCGCGCATGAACACCCGGTCGGCGGGGCGCGGCCGGACGCGTACCTGCCGGGTGACCGTGCCGGCCCGGCTCAGCACCTCGAACGCGGCCGTCACCGGGATGTCGGCCGGCGTGACGTCCTGGCCGGCCGGCGAGGTGAGGGTCCAGGTGCCTTCGAGGGTCTGCCCGAGCCGCATCGAGGCCGCGGCGGCGGGGGCGCCCTCGACCGTCCAGCCGGCGGGTGCGACCGGGGCGAGCCGCACCCGGTCGAGCGCGTCGTCGGCGTCGAGGCGCAGCCTGGCCGACACCTTCATCGTCTGCCGCCCGGGGCCGGCCCACTGCAGGCCGCCGGGCTCGACGGTCATGGTCGTCTTGGGCACGTACGAGGCGGGCGGCAGCGGCGCGACCGCCAGGCGGTCGACACCCGGCCCCTTGGCCGCGTCGCTGAACAGGGTGATCGTGTTGGCCCCGGCCTTGAGCGGCACCGGCAGCGCGGTGGAGAGCGGCACGTCCGGGTTGTCCCCCGGGACCCGGACCTCCACGGGCGCGGCGCCGTTGACGGCGACCTTCAAGGAGGTGGGGGCGGCGGCCGTGTGGTCGATCTGCAGCCGGTAGTCGCCGGCCGCCGCCACCGTGACGTCCCGGTACGCGATCGCGTTACGCGCCCCGCCGCCGAGTCCGGTGACCTGCGCGTGGCCCGAGCACGCCTGGCACGGGTCGAGGCGGGCGGCGCCGGAACGGTGCCGGTGCTCGGCCTCCAGCGGCGCCGGCTCGCCGAAGGAGAGCGGGCGGCCGCCCGCGACCCTGATCTCGTCGATCCGCAGCTCCCGGAAGAAGCGCGGCGCCTGCGGGCCGGCCCAGGTGTTCAGCACCTCGAGCTTGAGGTAGCGGGCGCGCAGCTCGCCCAGGTCGACGATCTGCGTGCCGCGGGCGCTGCGCATGGCGCCGGCGCGGACCGGCCCGCCCCAGTGCCGGCCGTCGTCGCTCGCGTAGACGCGGTAGTCCTTGATCCGTGCGGAGTCCTCGGGGCGGCCGAACGTCTCCCGCGCGTACGTCGGCGACCATTCGCGCTGGCTGACGGCCAGGTAGGCAGCCTTGCGCACCCGGCCGAGGTCGAGCGTCACCGAGACGGGAAGGGTCGCGCCGCTGTCCCAGTAGACCTCGTGGCTGCCGTCCACGAGCGCCGCGGCGGGGTGGCCGTCGCGGGAGGCGGTGGCGGTGGCCTTGAGCCCGTCGTAGAAGCCCTGGCGGCCGGCCGTCTCGACCTTGAACACCGTGTCGTAGTCGTCCCATCGGGTGATGCCGAGGATCGTCAGGTAGCCGCCGGACTGGCTGAAGCGCATCCGCTCGCCCGTGCGCAGGTCGCTGACCCGGGTCACCCGGTGGCCGTCGTCGCGCAGCCGCACCTGGTCGGTGCTGGGCCTGGTCACCACGTGCACGTACTGGACCCCGGTAGATGGCGCGGCGCCGCGCTCGACGGTGACGACGCCGTGGGCGCCGTCGTTCCAGAAGCCGGGCTGCAGGCCGCCGTACATGTAGCCGCCGCCCTCGACGCCCCGCAGGGACGCCTCGATCGGCGGGACCCACGTGGACATGAAGGCGTTGAACTCCTCCTGCTGGGGCGGGAACCTGCCGTTGACCATCGGGGTCTCGGCCATCAGCGACTTCATCGAGGAGCCGGCGTTGGTGACGTAGCGGCCGGTGCTGAGGCGGAAGTCGACCGGGTGGCTACCGCCGTCGTACCACCAGTCGCCGGTGGTGGGCAGCTTGTAGTCGGCTTCGACCAGGCGCGGCATCGGGGTCCAGGCGGCCTGCGGGTAGTCGTAGGCCGGGGTCATGCCGGTCTTCTGCTCGTTGCTGACCGTGTCCATGATCGGGGTGTCCTCGTTGTTGTTGCTCAGCAACCAGGACGGGCGCTGCTCGCGGATCTGCTCGTAGAGCCGGTTCTGCTCCCAGTACTCGTTGTCGTTGTCGATCCAGAACCCCGCGAGGTCCTGATATCTGGCCATCACTTCGAAGAAAAGGTCGTAGCTGTACATGCCGAACCCGGCGCGGGTGGTCAGGTCGACCTGCCGCCCCTTGTACGCCGAGTAGGCGGCCGAGTCGAGCGTCTCGACGCCCTGCTCGTTGTGCCACTGCGGGTCGTCGGTCATGTAGAGGATGACCCGCACGCCCTTGGCCTTGCCGGCGTCCACCAGCTCGCCGAGGAAGTCCCGCCTGGTGCTGCACGAGCCGGGGATCTGCGACGGCCACGGCCGCGCGTACCCGAGCCTGCTGTGGAAGGTCGCCAGCACGATGTACGAGGCGCCCAGCTTGCGGGCCTCGTCCACCCAGTAGTCCGGGCTCCAGCCGCCGCCCGTGACGTCGCTCTCCCAGGCCGCGCAGTCGAGGTGGCGCGGCGCGGTGAACATGCCCCAGTGCAGGAACAGCCCGGCGGTGGAGTCGCGTAACCACTGCTGCCTCGGGTGCCGGACCTCCGCGCCGGCGGGCGCCGCGCACAGGCCCGCGACCACGGCGAGGACGAGTGCGGCGAGGAGGGTACGGCGATGCGGTCGAAGTCTCATGGAGTCGCTCCCCTTCAGACATCCGACGAATACAGCACCCACGGGCCATGGTCAAGACTCTTGACGCGTCAGGGCGCCAAGTGATCCTATGACTCATGATAGGAAAGTTTCCTAATGGAGAGTCGATGCGATTACTCACCACGAGCGCGCTGCCCGCCGGAATGCTGCTGCCCGCCCTCCCGGCAGCGGCGACCAGCGGGCCGAACGGCGCTACGCCACCTACTGCAGCGGCACGCGCCAGTTCGAGGGCTACTTCAAGATCACCAGCCTGCCCGGTTCGCGGATCAGCCTCAAGCAGACGTTCAAGACCACGGGCCCGTACTTCATGCTCGCCGTCGAGCGCGGCGGGCGGCTGTACGCGGTGCACGGCGGCGACACGATTGCCACGGGGGCGACGATCGGCACCACGGTCCGCGTCAACACCGTCCACGTGGTCGGCAGCGTCCACCGCACCTACATCAACGGATCGCTGAAGCACACCGTGGCCGGCGAGAGCGGCAGCTTCTCCGACAAGTTCGGGGCGTACCGGACGGCCGGCGGCCAGGGGCCCGCCACGGTCGAGTGGAGCGGCATCCGCTTCTGGCGTAAGTAGGGGGCGATGAGGGCCCAGATGGCATTGGTGCTGATGGCGCTGGTGGCCGCCGGGTGCGCGGCCTCCGCGCCGATCGACGTCACGCTCGGCGACGGCCCCTACCCGAAGCCCGGCCCCGGCTGGGCCGAGCCACGCGTGATCCCGGGAGGGTCCCCCGGGATCCGGCCGGTGGGCGGCGAAGGGGCCGCGCCCACCGGCCTGACGGCCACGGTGACGCAGGCCGACGGCGTCGCGTTCCGGTGGGCCGACCGGGCCCGCGACGAGGAGGGCTTCCTGCTGGAGGACCGCCCCGCCGGCCGCCCCGGCTATCGCGTGACCGCCGTATTGGCGCCGGACGTCAACGCGTTCGGCCTGCTCACCCTGCCCGAGGAGCGGCACGCGTCGTACCGGGTGCGCGCCTTCCGCTACGGCCCGCCGTCGAACGTCGTCCGGCGGACGACCGGCGACGACCTCCCATCCCCCACCACCGAAGAAGACTGAGCTCACCATGAACAAGCTGTCCGCGGCCGGAGCGCTCGCGCTGGCCGTCACGTTGGCGCTGAGCGCCTGTTCGAGCGGTACGCCGAGCACCTCCGCCGCACCCTCCGCCGGCGGCAGGCAGAAGGTCACCTTCCTCGTCTTCCCGTCGCCGAACCTGCCGGAGTCGTACTGGAAGGCCCAGGTCGCGCTGGTGACCAAGGCCAACCCCGACCTCGACGTGGAGCTCGTCGCCGCGCCGTCGGAGTCGGAGCGCAACGACTACGCCAAGCAGCTCGCCGCCTCGGGCCAGCTGCCGGACGTGCAGATCGGCATGCAGGACCTGATCGCGCTGGAGCCGAACCTGGCGTCCTGGACCGAGCAGGAGCTCAAGGACTTCATGTGCCCGACCTGTGGGGCGGTCAACGGCAAGGTGCTGCAGCTGCCGGCCAACACCCAGACGATCCCGAACGTCTACTACAGCAAGAAGCTGTTCAAGAAGGCCGGGATCGAGGCGCCGCCGAAGACCTACGCCGAGCTGCTCGCCGACGCGGGCAAGCTCCAGGCCGCCGGGATCACGCCGTTCGTGAGCGGCGGGGTGTTCGTCACCTCCCAGCCGTGGACCGCCATCCTGGCCACCGACCTTTATGCCAGGACGCCCGACTGGATCGCCAGGCGGCGCGCCGGCCAGGTGACGTTCGCCGGTGACCCGGCCATGAAGGCGGCCACGCAGAAGTTCGCCGACCTGGCCGCCAAGGGCTACATCGACAAGCGGCAGATCGGCCAGGACTACCCGAAGACGCAGGAGGCGTTCCTGGCCGGCAAGGGGGCGATGTACCCGATGGGCAGCTGGTTCGCCGCCGCGGCCGACCAGTCGGACATGAAGGACGACATCGGCGTGTTCGCCTGGCCGAGCGACGACGGAAGCCTGCGTCTGCCGGCGTTCACCGGCGGCGGCCTGTCGGTCAGCGCCACCGCCAAGAACCTGGCCGCGGCCAAGAAGTTCGCGCTGGCCTTCCAGCTCACCAAGGAGAACCTGGACGCCTCGGTCAAGGCCGACGCTCTCTTCCCCGCCGTCAAGGGCTACACGCCGCCGTCCAGCACCGGCCCGGTCTTCAAGGCCGTGTACGACCTGTGGCGGCAGGCCGTTCAGCAGAACGCCACCGTCCCGGCGTTCGGCTGGGAGGCGGGCGACGCGGCGATGCTGCCCGGCATGCAGGGCAAGTTCTGGTCGACCGCGCAGGACCTGGTCAGCGGCAAGAAGACGACGGACCAGGCGCTGGCCTTCCTCGACACCGAATGGGAGAAGAGCGGCTGATGGCCGTCAGCACCACCCATCGCAGGCCCGGCACGCTCGCCCGCCGTAAAAGCAGGCGGCCGGCGTGGCCGGACCTGTGGCACTTCCTGACGTTCGCGGCGCCGGGCACGCTCGTCTACACGTGCCTGGTGCTGCTGCCGATCGCGATGAGCGTCGGCTACAGCCTCACCAACCAGGCGCTGCTCAGGCCGGACACGCAGTTCGTGGGCCTGCGCAACTACGCGCTGCTCTTCCGGGACGAGACGTTCCTGAGCTCGCTGCGGGTCACCACGATCCTGACGCTGATCGTGGTCATCGTCCCGAACGTGCTCGGCGTGGCCGTCGCCGTCGTCCTCGACCGGCGCGGCTGGCTCTACAACGCGCTGCGCAGCGTCTTCTTCACGCCGATGGTGATCAGCTCGGTGGTCATCAGCGTGATCTGGACGCGCGTGCTCGCCGACGACGGGCCGGTCAACCAGGGGCTGCGGGCCCTCGGCGTGGCCGAGCCGCCGGGCTGGCTGTCCGACCCGGACATCGCGCTGTACTCGCTGTCGTCCATCGTCTGCTGGCAGATGCTCGGCTTCTGCGTGGTCGTCTACCTGGCCGGGCTGCAGGGCGTGCCGCAGGAGCTGGCCGAGGCGGCCGCGATCGACGGGGCGGGGCCGCTGCGCCGCTTCTGGAAGGTGACCTGGCCGCTGCTGGCGCCCGCGCTGACCATCAACACCGTCGTGCTGCTGATCTCGGCGTTCAAGATCTTCGACCACGTGAAGGTCATCACGAACGGCGGCCCGGGCACGGGCACGACGGCCAGCGTGGCGTTCGTCGTCCTGCAGGAGGGGTTCGTGGAGAACCGCACCGGTTACGCCTCCGCCGAGGCGGTCGTCATGCTCGTCGTCATCGCCGCCCTGTCGGTGGTCACGCTGCGGATCCTGCAGCGCAGGGAGGTGCAGCTGTGACGGGATCCCGCCTTCCCTGGGCGCGTCCGCTGGTGGCGCTGGTCATCGGCGCGGTCTTCTTCATCCCCCTCTACATCGCGCTGATCAACGTCTTCAAGGCGAGTGGCCAGGTGGCTCGGGACACGATGTCGTTGCCCGATCCGTTCACCCTGGACAACCTCACCCGCGTGCTGACCGACCCCGGCAGCCTCTTCTGGTCGTCGCTGCGCACCAGCATCGTGGTCACGTCGCTGTCGATCGTCATCCTGACGCTGCTGTCGGCCATGCTGGGCCACTACCTGGCGCGGCACACCCGGTGGTGGTCGCGCGCGGTCATGGTGCTGCTGCTGTGCGGGCTGATGATCCCGCCGCAGGTCATCCTCATCCCGGTCACGCAGGTGCTGAAGTCGCTCGGGCTGATGTCCACGCTCCAGGGGCTCGTCCTGTTCAACGTCGGCTACTACGTGCCGTTCGGGGTGTTCGTCTTCTCCGGGTTCATGAAGGGCATCCCGCGCGAGCTGGAGGAGGCGGCCGCGATCGACGGGGCGACGCGCTGGCAGACGTTCTGGCGCGTCGTCTTCCCCCTCCTGCGGCCGGCCACCGCGAGCGTGCTGATCTTCCTCGGGGTGTGGATCTGGAACGACTTCCTCAACCCGCTGATCATTTACGGCCCGCGCGAGGGCACGACGATCATGACGGGCGTCTACAAGTCGCTCGGCCAGTACGCGGCGGACTTCGGCGGCATGTTCGCGCTGATGTTCCTGGCCACGCTGCCGATCCTGGTCTTCTACCTGCTGCTGCAGAAGCAGTTCGTCAAGGGACTCACGGGCGGCGCGACGAAGGGCTGACGGTCTCCTCCAGGCTCAGGCTCGGCGGCAGGCCCTGGACCGTGGCGGTGCCGTCGCGGTCCACCCGTACCTCGACGTCCGCGTCCCCCACGCGCAGCCCGGTGGCGGACAGCGCGCCCAGGGGCGCGCCGGACAGCGGGCGCAGCTCCACCCGGCCGGCCGGCACGTCGGGGTAGAGCCCGGCCGCCGCGTGGGCGATGACGACCGCGGCGGCGGCCGACCACGCCTGGGGGCGGCAGGCGGCCGGGTAGGCCACCGGGCGGCCCACCCGGTCCCGGGCGTCGCCCGCGAACAGCTCCGGCAGCCGGTAGCCGAACGACTCGGCCGCCGCCAGCAGCCCCTCGGCGAGGCCGGCGGCCTCCTCGTCGAAGCCCTCCCTGGCCAGTCCGCCGATGACGATGGCCGTGTCGTGCGGCCAGACGGATCCGCAGTGGTAGGACAGCGGGCTGAACCCGCCCTCGTCCGAGGACATCGTCCGCAGCCCGAACGCCTGCGCCATGCCGGGTGAGGCCAGCAGGCCGGCAACCCGGGCCGACTCCTCGCGCGAGAGCAGGCCGGTGCCGAGCAGGTGGCCGATGTTGCTGGTCAGGGAGTTCACGGGGCGCTTGTCGCGGTCGAGGGCGAGCGCCGGGAAGGGGCCCAGGGGCCCGTCGACCCAGAAGGCGGCGCGGAAGCGCTCGGCCAGCGCCCCGGCGTAGTCACGCCATCGGTCGGCGCCCGGCAGGCCGAAGGCGTCCAGGAGGGCGGCCCCGTGCAGGGCGGCCTGGTGGGCGTAGCCCTGCACCTCCGCCAGCGCGATCGGCGGCTCGGCCTGGCGGCCGTCGTGGAAGCGCACCGAGTCGCCCGAGTCCTTCCAGCCCTGGTTGGCCAGGCCGCGGCCGCTGGAGTCGATGTACTCGACGAACCCGTCCCCGTCGGGGTCCGCGTGGTCGGCGAGCCAGCCCAGCGCGGCCTGGAGGTTCGGCAGCAGCGCCCGCACCTGCGAATCCGGCAGGCCCCAGCGCCACGCGTCGTGCAGCAGGCTGATCCAGAGCGGGGTGGCGTCGATGGTGCCGTAGTAGGCGGCGGGCAGCCGTCCGCCCTTGTCGTCCAGGTCGAAGGCGTCCCGGCGCAGCTCGTGCATGATCTTTCCGGGGGCCTCGCCGGAGTCCGGGTCGAGGCGCCGCCCCTGGCGGCGGGCCAGGACGCGCAGGGTGCCCGCGGCCAGCCGGGTGCCGAGCGGCAGGAGCATGCGGGCCGCCCAGATGCTGTCCCGGCCGAAGAGGGTCAGGAACCAGGGCGCCCCGGCCGCGAGGAACGTGTCGCCGGGCTCGGCGGGCTCGGCCAGCCGCAGCGAGCGCAGGTCCTCGAGCGACCGCTCCAGCAGCCTGGTGACGCGCCGGTCGTCGGCGGTGACGTGCGGCGGGCTCCATTCGAGGGCCGCGGCGGGGGGCACGACGACCGCGGCGGGGTCCTCGACGGCCAGCTCCCAGCGCAGGCTAGCCCGGCCGCGGGGCGGCAGGCTCACCTCCCACCGCAGGCACGCCCCGTCGCCCGCGGTCGCGTGGGCGTCGTGGCCGGTGACGGTGACGCGGGTGGTGTCCGCGTGCCAGGTCAGGCGTCCCTCCCCGGCCGCGCTCGCCGGTACGGGGGTGCCGCAGCGCCCGGACTTGACCGCCTCGACGGCCGCGAAGTCGCACGCCAGCTCGACGGTGACGGTGGCCGTGACCGGCGACGACGCGGTGGAGACGATCTCCACCCGCTCGCCCATGCCGTACGGCGACACCTCCCGCGAGCGCTCGATCCGGACCGTGGGATCGGCCGTGCGGTCGCCGAGCCAGCGGGCCAGGGACACGAACCGGGCCTGTCCGGCGGCCCCGGGCGCGTACCCGATGGACTCCGGCTCGCGCCCGTCCACGAGCAGCCGGGCCTGGGACAGCACCCGGCGGTCCGCGCAGAAGAGCCCCTGCACGCCGGCCGGGCGGATCTGGCCGTCGGCGTCGCTCAGCGCGCTCGCCGGCGCCATGACGGTGCTGACCAGATCGTGCAGCAGCGGCTGAAGCACTACGTTTCCCCCTGAGGTCGGTTCAATGATCACCACCGGGTCTTGACAGACGGACGCCGGGGGTGCAGATTTCGAAACACTCCGCTAACTTTGAACGATCAAATCATGCCGCAACAGACTTTGAACGTTCAACCCCCTCGAAAGGTGATTTATGGCGGAAAAGGTGACGATCACCGATGTGGCGAAGGCGGCGGGCGTGTCGCGCCAGACGGTGTCGAACGCGCTCAACAGCCCGGAAGTGGTCCGAGAGGAGACCCTCAAGCACGTCCTCGAGGTGATCGAGCGGCTCGGCTACCGCGCCAACCAGGCCGCCCGCCAGATGCGCACCGGCCGTTCCCGCCTGATCGCCATCGGCATCGAGCCCGACGGCGACGGGATCAGCGGCTCGTGGGCCGACCGCTTCCTGCACAGCCTGTCCCAGACGGCGGCGCAGGAGGGCTACCGGATCCTGCTCTACACCGCCGCCGACGACCGCTCGGAGATCGCGACGTACGAGGACCTGCTCGGCGCGTACAAGCCGGACGCGTTCGTGCTGACCGCCACCCACCACGACGACCTGCGCGCGTCCTGGCTGCTGGAGCGCGGGCTGCCGTTCGTGGCGTTCGGCCGGCCCTGGAGCGACCTGCCCGACGCGCGCCATCCGTGGGTGGACGTGGACGGCGCCGCGGGCACCGAGGCGGCCACCCGCCACCTGCTGGCCGCCGGTCACCGGCGCATCGGCTTCATCGGCTGGCCGCCCGGCTCGGGCGTGGGTGACGACCGCCGCGAGGGCTGGGCGAGGACACTCGGCGCCCAGGATCTGGCCGGGCTGCAGCGGGCGGTCGAGGACGGCATCGCCGCCGGGGAGAGCGCGGCCCGCGACCTGCTCGCCGCCGACCCCGGCGTGACCGCCCTGGTGTGCGCGAGCGACTCCCTCGCCCTCGGCGCCCTGCAGGCCCGCGAGCCCGGCCGGCCCGTCGCCGTGATCGGCTTCGACGACACGCCCGCCGCCAGGGCCGTCGGCCTCACCAGCGTGCACCAGCCGCTCGGCGAGGCCGCCGCGGCCTGCGTCGAGCTGCTCGCCCGCGCCCTGGAGAGCCCCGACGCCGAGCCGCCGTCGGCGCACGTGCTGCTGGCCCCCTCCTTGACCATCCGCCAGTCCGCCTGACCCCACCCCCCAACGCGAGAACAGGACCCCCTCCGATGACTCCACGCACCCGCCGCGCCGCCGCGATCAGCGGCCTCGCCTGCGTCACGCTCGCTCTGTCGGCCTGCGGCAGCGGCTTCGACGACAAGCCGAGCCAGGCCCCCCAGCAGAGCGGCGGCCAGGTCGACCTGCAGATCCTCATCGGCTCCTCCGGCGACGCCGAGACCGCGGCCGTCAAGCAGGCCGCCCAGACCTGGGCCTCCTCGGCGGGCGCGGCCGCGACGGTGACGCCCGCGCAGGACCTCGCCCAGCAGCTCGGCCAGGCCTTCGCCGGTGACAACCCCCCGGACGTGTTCTACGTGGACGCCTCCCGCTTCGCCGACTACGCCAGCGTCGGCGCCCTGGAGCCGTACGGCGACAAGATCAGCCGGCCCGACGACTTCTACCCCTCCCTGCGCACGGCGTTCACCCGTGACGGCAAGCTCTACTGCGCGCCCAAGGACTTCTCCACCCTGGCGCTGATCGTCAACAAGGATCTGTGGTCCAAGGCCGGGCTCACCGACGCCGACGTGCCGACCACCTGGGAGCAGCTCACCTCGGTCGGCGAGAAGCTCAAGGCCAAGGGCGTCACCCCGCTGGCGATCGGCCCGACCCGCGACCGCGTCGGCGCGTTCATGGTGCAGGCCGGCGGCTGGCTGACCAGCCCCGACGGCAAGCAGGCCACCGCCGACAGCCCGCAGAACCTCGCGGCCCTCGAGTACGTGCGCTCGCTGGTGTCGGCCAAGCTGGCCCGCTACCCCGACCAGCTCGACGCGGGCTGGGGCGGCGAGGCGTTCGGCAAGGGCAAGGCCGCCATGACCATCGAGGGCAACTGGATCAAGGGCGCGCTCAAGGCGGACTTCCCCGACGTCACGTACTCGGTCCACGAGCTGCCGGCGGGCCCCAAGGGCAAGGGCACGCTGTCGTTCACGAACTGCTGGGGCATCTCGGCCAAGAGCAGGCACAAGGAGCAGGCCATCTCGTTCGTCGAGGCGATGACCAAGGCCGACCAGCAGATGACCTTCGCCAAGGCGTTCGGCGTCATGCCCTCGCGCCAGTCCGCCAAGGCCGCCTACACCGCCGAGTTCCCCGACGACGGCCCCTTCGTCAACGGCGCCGACTACGCCCAGGGCCCCGTGAACGCCCCCAAGATGGACAGCGTCCTGACCGACTTCGACGCCGGGCTGCAGCAGCTGGCCACCACCGCGCCCAAGACGCTGCTGCAGCGGACGCAGAAGAACATCCAGGCCGCGCTCGGCACGTCATGACCATCAGCAAGACACGTGAGAACCTGGCGGGCTGGCTCTTCGTGGCCCCCGTCGTGGTGATCCTGGGCCTGTTCATGCTGGCGCCGATCCTCATGGCGCTGTGGGTGAGCCTGACCGACTGGAACGGGCAGGGCAGCCCGTTCCGGGGCGGCGTGCCGTTCGTGGGCGTGGACAACTACACCCGTCTGTTCACCGAGGAGGGGCTGGCCAGGCAGGACTTCATGACGAGCGTGCGCAACAACGTCTACTACGTGGCCATCGTGGTCCCGCTGCAGACCGTGCTGGCGCTCGGCCTGGCCCTGATCGTCAACAGCCGGCTGCTGAAGGGCCGGACGTTCTTCCGCGCCGCGTTCTTCTTCCCCTCGGTGACCAGCTCGGTGGCGATCAGCGTGGTCTTCCTGTTCGTGTTCGCCAACTCCGGCGCGGTCAACGCGCTGCTGGGCCTGTTCGGCATCGACGGGCCCCAGTGGTTCGCCGACTCGCGCGGCGTGCTGCACCTGCTGCTCGGGTCCGTCGGACTGGTCGATCCGGCGGCCCCGCCGCAGGCGCTGACCTCCGGCGGGCCGTTCGGGCTGTCGTGGTGGGAGTGGCTGTCCGGGCCCAGCGTGGCGATGACGACCATCATCATGCTGGTCGTCTGGACCACGTCGGGGACGTTCATGCTCATGTTCCTGGCCGCCCTGCAGGACATCCCGGTGTCGCTGGAGGAGGCGGCCATGCTGGACGGGGCGGGCCGCCGCCAGGTCTTCAGGAACGTGACGCTGCCGCTGCTCAAGCCCACCCTGTTCCTGGTGCTCACGCTGGGGCTGATCTCGACGTGGCAGGTCTTCGACCAGATCTACGTGATGAGCCAGGGCAATCCCGCCAAGACCACCCTCACGCCGGCGTTCCTGTCGTACCAGACGGCTTTCCGCAGCTTCGAGTACGGCTCGGGCACCGCGATCTCGTTCGTGCTGTTCGCCATCATCGTGGTGCTGACCCTGGTCCAGCGCTGGGTGATGAGAGAGAGGCGCCATGCGTAAGGACAACGCGCGCTCGCTGGCCTCCACGTTCACCGGCTACTGCATCCTGGTCTTCTTCGCGCTCGTCTTCCTCTACCCGTTCGTCATCCAGATCGCCACCTCCTTCAAGACCGAGCCGGACGCGGCGGCGCACCCCCTGTCGCCCATCCCCGGCCCGGTGACGATGGGCGGCTACGAGAAGGTGTTCCTCAACACCGACCTGCCGCTGTGGCTGGGCAACTCGCTGCTGGTGACCGTGGTCGTCACGGCCGGGCGCGTGCTGCTCGACTCCATGGCCGGGTACGCGCTGGCCCGGCTGCGCTTCGCTGGCCGGCGTGCGATCTTCTCGTCGATCATCGCGATCATGGCGGTGCCGGGCGTGGTGCTGTTCATCCCGAAGTTCCTGGTGCTGAACCAGTTCGGCATGTACGACAGCTACACCGCCCTGATCCTGCCGGTGCTCGCGGACGCGGCCGGGGTGTTCATCATGAAGCAGTTCTTCGAGTCGCTGCCGGTCAGCGTCGAGGAGGCGGCGCGGGTGGACGGAGCGGGCGTCTTCCGCACGTACTGGTCGGTCGTGCTGCCGATGGCCCGGCCCGCGCTGCTCACGCTCACCATCATCTCCTTCCAGGGCACCTGGAACGAGTTCCCGCACACGCTGGTGGCGGTGCAGAACCCCGAGCTGTTCACGCTGCCGCGCGGGCTGGCCGACCTGGTGAGCGGGTCGCTGGGCAAGGGCACGCAGTATCCGCTCAAGCTGGGGGCCGCGCTGATGGCGACCATCCCGGTGGCGGTGGTGTTCGTGATCTTCCAGCGGTACTTCGCGCGCGGCGCCAACGAGGGCTCCGAGAAGGGCTGACCGCTCGCCGGCGGGCGGCTGCTGAAGGTGTGGCGGAAGGCCGGCGTCCGGGTCTAGCGGGTCATCGTCTGGCGCAGCCGCTCGGCCTGCTCGCGCAGGGGTTGCGGGATCAGCTCGACGAGCTGGTCCGGCCTGAGCGGCAGGTCGAGCAGGCTGAGCTTGACCCGCTTGCGCTGGGCGTAGGTGTCGGCGTCGAACCGTACGATGTCCACCGCGTCCGTGCGCAGCCGCACCGACAGCTCGGCCCCGGGCGGGAGCGGCCTGGCGGGAGTGCCGTCCACGGAGAAGAGCAGCGTCACGTCGCCCGACGGGTTGCGCAGCACGATCCGGTCGTCCTTGCCGAGGATGACCGGGCGGCTGATGCCGGACATCGGGGCCACCGGGGTCAGGGCGACGGCCTCGGTGGACGGGGAGATGATGGGGCCGCCGGCGGCGTGGTTGTAGGCCGTCGAGCCGGTCGGGGTGCAGGCGATCACCGCGTCCCCGCGGTAGTAGCCGTGGCTCAGGCCGTTGACCTCGAGGTCGAGGGTCAGGCTGGCCAGCGGCTCGGCGGCGGTGACCACGAGGTCGTTGAACGCGGTGTGGTCGTCCGCCTCCAGGCAGCTGTGCGGCTCCAGGGTGTAGTGGCCCTCGGCCAGGCGGTCGAGGGCCGGCTCCAGCTCCGCCGGGGTCACCTCGATGAGGAAGCCCAGGTGGCCGTGGTTGACGCCGAGCACCGGCACCTGGCGGCCGACGACCAGGCGCATCGCGCCCAGCATGGTGCCGTCGCCGCCCAGGCTGATCACGCCGTCCGCCCGTTCGACGAACTCCTCGGGCGTGACGATCTCGACCTCCGGCCCCACCCGCGCGGCGTCGCACGGCCGGGCGATGACGCCGCCCCCGGTGCGGCGCGCGTGCCGGACGATCAGCCGTACGGAGTCCAGCACCGGCCGGTCGGGGTGCACCACCAGCCCCACAGTGAAGTGCTTCACGAGGTGCCCCCTACCCAGCGGTGGGGTCAGCGGACCTTCCGGAGTCAGGGCGCCGGTCACGGGCTCCTGATCGACCGGCGCCGGGTGGTTCAGCGGGGCGGCAGGTCGAAGCGGGTCAGCACGCTCCTGCCGTCCGTCACCAGGACGTTGAGGAGGTCGTCGCCGGAGGCTAGGACGAGTTCGTCGTCCCCGTCGCCGTCGTAGTCGCCCGCCGCCAGCGGCGCGCCGCGGGCCAGGCCGCTGATGCCGCCGCCGGCTCGCAGGCCGCCCGGTCCGCCCCAGAACATCCGGACCGGCTCACGCCCGTCGCGCGCCCCGCCGAAGGCGAGGTCGTCGCGGCCGTCGCCGTTGAAGTCGCCGCCGACCGCCGCGCCCCTCTCGCCCCTGAACGTCCGGGTGCGGCCGTCGCCGTAGTAGACGGTCAGCGTCCTGTCGACCTCGGGCGCCTCGGTCTCGGTGCCGGGCTCGTCGTTGCGGCTGCCGTCGTCGCCGACCGCCAGATCCCTGGCGCCGTCGCCGTCGAAGTCACCGAACGTGGCCGCCAGGCCCTTGCCCAGCTTGCGCCCCGCCTTGGCCAGGCCGTCCGGACCGCCGTTCAGCAGCCACCCGGAGGTCTGCTCGCCGTCGTCGCCCGTGAACACCACCAGCCCGGTCGCGTGCCGCCCGTCGATCTCGTCGACGGTCATCCGCCAGAACTGGCCGCCGGTGGGCGACGGCTGGACGGTATGGCGGCTCGGCACGCCCGCGCGGCTGAACGGGCCGTACATCACGACCAGGTTGGAGGCGCCCCGGTTGTCGTCGGCGGACATCGCCACGTCGGCGGCGCCGTCCCCGTCGAAGTCGCCGGCGACGGACCGGAACGTGGCCATGGTGGTCTTGATGGGCGGCGGCACCCGGGTCGGGAGCGTTCCCGTGTCGATGCCGTCCGGGCCGCCCCAGAAGATGTGCGGGCCCATCGTCTCGTCGCGATCACCCGGCCGCCCGTAGCCCAGGATGTCGCCGAAGCCGTCCCCGTCGAGGTCGGCCCTGATGCCCCGGTCGATCTGCCAGGCGAAGAACGTCTGCGACGAGACGATCGCCGGCCTGCCGGTGCGCAGACCCCGGGACGAGCCGTAGACGACCGCGAGGAAGCGTATGCCCGGTCGGAGCAGCTCGGCGTAGACGAGCAGGTCCGCGCGGCCGTCGCCGTTGACGTCGTCGGGACGCCCGCCGGCCAGGGCCGAACGCCGCGCGAGGGTCGAAGTGGTGGACGGCGTCGGCGTGGTCGGCATGGTCGGCATGGTCGGCGTGGACGCCGACGGCGACTGGGCGGCGGGGCTGTGAGGCGCCGGCCGGACGCCGCCGCATCCGGCGAGCAGGAGGGCCAACGCCAGCCAGATCATCACCCTTCGCGGCACAGGCACCGAGCTTAGTGCGCCGCCCCGCCGAGCGCCGGGTTTCCGTCGCCCGCACCCCGGGTGCCGGGAGAAGCCCGCGGGTCTCAGGGCGCGTCAGATCCGCTGCAGGGCCTTCTCGCGGCGGGCCGCGACGCTGGAGCCCGACTCCCCGCGGGCCATCCCGCGCAGCAGGAACGGCGCCGCCACCAGGCCGAGCACGGCCCAGGCCAGCAGCACCCCGGCGGTCTCCACGGGCCGCCAGGACCCGCCGAGCTCGACGGCGGCCGCGGCGTCCGGGAGCAGGGCCGAGCGCATGCCGAGCCCGAGCCAGTAGACCGGGAACGCCTGGGCGACCCACTGCACCCACTCCGGCAGCGCCGTGATCGGGTAGAAGATGCCGGAGATCGCGATCAGGCCCAGGACGGGGAGCTGGATCAGCCCCTGGCTGCGGGCGCTGACGAACACCGAGCCCAGCACCGCCCCCAGCGGCAGCGTCGCCAACAGCCCCAGCACGAGCACCCAGAGCACGGTCAGCCAGGCGCCCGCGTCGCCGAACGCCAGGCCGGGCACGAGGAACATGCCCGGAACCAGGAAGATCGCGAGGTCGGCCACCAGCCCGCCGGCGACCAGGATGATCTTTCCGAGCAGGTAGCCGGTCATCCCGTGCGGCGTGGCCTTGGCGCGCAGCAGGGTGCCGTCCTCGCGGTCGGCGGTGAGGTGCTGGCTCATGCTCACCATGGACATCCCGGCGTTCATGCCGAGGATGCTCGGCAGGGCCAGGACGCCGAGGGACAGCCCGCTCTGCCCGAAGGACACGTTCCGCAGGAAGTACGTGGTGACCAGCATCAGCACGGGCCAGAGGAAGTGGCCGAACAGGTCGGCGGCGTTCGTGAACGACTGCCGCAACTCGATCAGGCCGCGGGACCAGCCGGCCCGCCAGGCCGTCGCGGTCGGGCTCATCGCGTTCCCTCCTCCGCCTGCCGGACGAGGGAGAGGTAGGTGTCCTCCAGCGAGGCGCGGCGCACCTCGAGGTCCTCGATCTCCTCGCCGTACTCCTTGAACAGCTCGAACACCAGCCGGGTCGACTCGGTGGCCGAGCGGGTGAAGCGCCGGCCGTCGCGGGTCCAGCGCACCTCGTCCTCGCCGGCGATCTGCTGGGCGAGCTGCGCGACCGTGCCGTCCGCGACGATCCGGCCTCCGTCGAGCACCATGATGCGGTCGGCGAGCTTCTCGGCCTCGGCCAGGTCGTGGGTGGTGAGCAGGATCGTGGTGTCGCCCTCCGCCGCGAGCTCCAGGACCAGCTCGTGGAAGGCGCGCCGGGCCACCGGGTCGAGCCCGGCGGTGGGCTCGTCGAGGAAGACCAGCTCGGGGCGGCCCACGAGGCCGACGGCCACGTCGAACCTGCGCCGCTGGCCGCCGGACAGCGTCCTGATCTTGTGCTCCGCCTGCTCGGTCAGGCCGACCGCCGCGATGAGCCGGTCGGCCTGCCACGGCCGGGCGACGGCCTGGGTGGCGTAGGCGGCGTAGTAGCGGCCGAGATGCTCCAGCAGCTCGCGTACCCGCCATTTGCCGTGGTCGCGCCAGGACTGCAGGACGACCCCGACCCGCGCCCGCCAGTCCTCGCCGGCGCGCGCCGGATCGGCGCCGAGCACCTCGACCCGGCCGGCCGACCGCGTCCGGAAGCCTTCGAGGATCTCGATCGTGGTGGTCTTGCCCGCGCCGTTCGGGCCGAGCAGGCACACCACCTCGCCCCGGCGTGCCCGGAAGGTCACGTCATGCAGGACGTCGGCCGGGCCGTAACGCATCCGCAGGCCCTCGACGTCCAGCACGACTTCTCTCGTCGTCATGGATCTCGCCTCTCATGGGAGCACGCCTCGGCGTGGCGCCCGGAGATCCCGGCCGCGCTAGCAACCTTAGTTGACTAATTTGTACTTAGTCAACGCGGGTTGCTTAGCGCGGCCGTGCGAGGTCACTTCAGGCCGTACGCCCGCTGGACGGTCTGCTCGACGGTGCTGCCCTCGGCGTCCGTCGCCTGGGCCTTGAGGCCCACGGCGCCCGTGGTGGCGGCCAGCGCGGGGGGTGTGATGGTGGCGTGGCCGGAGGCCGAGACGCGGACCGGTGTCCAGTGGGCGCCGTCGTCGAACGTGACCGAGAGCTTCACGTCCGTGACCCTCGCGTCCGGCGTGCCGTAGGACCCGTGGTAGCCGGTGACGGTGATCCGGTGCGGCGTGCCCGCCTTCAGCCGGTTGTCCAGGTCGAGGGGCACGTCGTAGCGGAGGTTGAGCCGCCGGACCGGCTCGCACGGCGCCAGCTTGCCCGTGGCGAGCCAGGCCAGGCAGAGCCCGTCGTCCGTGGTCTGCATGCCGCCGGTGGGCCGCTTCGACCGGAACGTCCAGGCGGTCTCGACGTCCTTGGCGTACAGCTGGGACTTGTTCGGGGTGTGGAACTTGTCGGTGAGCCGGTAGGCGGCCTCCGTCTCCGGGAGGGTGAAGGTCGGCACGATGATCGCGAAGATCGCGATCACGACCGTCGCCTCGACGAGCGGGACCTCCTGCCCGTCGCGGTACAGGCGCAGCTCGTCCTTGCCGCCGTGCTTGTCGCTCTGGAAGTTGGCGTTGTACGCGAACGCCTCCTGGTGGTTGGGCACCGGCCCCATGACCGGCAGGGCCGCCAGGAAGGTGTCCTTCGTCCGGCACGGGAAGCACTGGGCGGTCCCGGAGCGGAGCACCGCGTCGGAGACGACGACGTTGCCCGGCACGCGGGGCTGGATTCCCCACGGCTCGGTCCGCGTGCCCGCGGCGGCGAACACGTCGATGGCGGTCGCCGCCAGCGCGCGCCTGCTGTGGAAGTCGACGCCCTCGTCGTAGTCCATCGTGTTCGAGCGGGTCCAGACGACGTCCGGAGAGACGGGCCCGACGTACTCCGTGAAGGTCGTCTGCGCCCGCACGGTGTGCTCCATGGACCACGTGTTCCCGTACCTGCCGGGCCGCAGCATCGCCGCCGCCGTGCTCAGCTCCACCTGGCCGGGCCGGTCGGCGTGGAAGCGGTCCTCGATGCGCTGCAGGTCGCGCGTCCTGACCGAGTAGGAGAGGTCGGCGGGGACGCGGCCCTGCTCGGGCAGCATCAGCGAGTACAGGTACGGCGTGGTCGCGACGCCCTCCGCCGTGACGGTCACCGGCCGGCGCCCGGCCAGGGCGGCCAGGGCCCGCCCCTGCTCGGCGGTCAGGCTCATGGTCGGGATCGGGTACGTGGGCCAGCTGCCCGCCGGGTCGAGGAAGGCCCGGTTGGCGGCCCCGTACGCGAGGACTCCCACGGCCCCCGCCTGCTGGGCGGCCTTGACCCGGTCCAGGGCGTTGCCCGTGCAGGCCATGGCCGGGCAGAGGTCCTCGAGGCTGAGCAGGACGAGCTTGCCGCGCGCGTCCAGGCCGGCGAAGTCGGTGCCCTTGCCGGCGTAGACCAGCGAGAGCCGGCTGCGGCCGTCGAGCTTGGGCGTCTGCGGCGCCATGTCCTGGTAGCGGGGGGTGATGCGGGGGCCGCCGGGCACCTTCATGGTGATGGCGGGGGCACGGAGCTGGTAGCGGCCGTTGAGGGTGAACGTGCCCTGGGTGACCTTGCGGGTGGGCAGCATCACGTAGTTGTCCAGCCCGTACTGCGGGTACAGGGACTGCACGTCGATGTAGGCCTCGCCGTTGGCCGCGACGCGCCGGTAGGCGTACTGCGAGAGGTGGACCTCCGAGGCGCGCGGCGTCTCCACCGACACCTTGCGCGCCTTGCGCAGGTCGAGCGTGACCGTGGTGTCCTTGGTGATCTCGATCTGCGGGTCGGACGGCAGCGACTGCACCCATTCGCCGTCCGCGCCGCGCCAGGCCAGCGCGGTGAGCACGGCGTAGGTGCCGGGGTAGACCTGGGCCTCGGTCTCGGCGCCCGAAGCGGGGGTGTAGGCGTACTGGAGGTCGTCGCGGTCGTCGGTGCGCATGAACATCCACGGGGTCGCCGTGGGGGCGCTCGCTCCGTCGGGCAGCACCACCCGGGCCCGGACGGTGACCTTCTTCGGCTCGACGAACGCGCCCACGGCCGTGTTCACCTGGACCTGGCCGGCTGCGCCGGAGGCGCGGACGTAGCCCTCGTACCAGGTGTCGGGGCCCGAGGGGTCGAACGTGACCGCGACCGGCGCGGTGCCGTGCGCGGGCACGGTGACCGTGTCGCGGTCGAGGGTGAGCGTGCCTGCGGGCAGGTCCCCGCCCCGGTGCGCCTTGACGCCCGTGCTCAGGGTGAGGGTCACCGGCTGGTCGCCGTCGTTGGTGTAGGTGAGGGTCCTGGTGACGGGGCCGTTCTGCGGCGAGGGCAGGAAGCCGAAGTCGATGCCGCCGGAGGCGCGCACCTGCTGCTTGACGGCGCGGGCGACGTCCACGCGGCCGGCGCCCTGCTGGTAGGCGTCCTGGCCGTCGCCGTGGGCGGTGCTGGTGAGCGCGGCCTTGAGCTGGGTGTTCGTCCAGTCGGGGTGCTGCTGGGCGAGCAGCGCGGCGGCGCCCGCGACGTGCGGGGTGGCCATCGAGGTGCCGGACGCGGTGGTGTAGCCGTCCTCTGCGGGCTCGCCCATGGAGGTGCCGGCCGCGCGGGCGGCGACGATGTCCACTCCGGGAGCGCTGATGTCGGGCTTGAGGCTGTAGTCGATCGCGGTCGGGCCCCGGCTGGAGAAGGAGGCCGGCTTGTCCTCGCGGTCCACCGCGGCGACCGTGAGCGCCGAGGCCGCGGTGCCCGGGGTGCCGATCTGGCGGCTCTTGCCGTCGTTGCCCGCGGCGACCACGAACAGCGCGCCGGAATCGGCGGACAGCTTGTTCAGGGCCTGGTCGAGCGGGTTGTCCGGGCCGGGGCAGCAGCCGCCGAGGCTCATGCTGACCACGCGGGCCTGCTGGGCGACCGCCCACTGCATGCCCTCGATGACGTCGGACTCCAGGCCGCCGCCGTAGTTGTTGAGCACCTTGCCGACCAGCAGCGACGCCTCGGGGGCGACCCCCCGGTACTTGGCGCCGTCGCCCGCGATGATGGAGGCGACGTGCGTGCCGTGGCCGTGGCCGTCCTGGGCGGTCTTCTCCGAGCTGAAGTTCTCGGCCGCGGCGATCCGGCCGGCGAGGTCGGGGTGGGTGGCGTCGATGCCGGTGTCGAGCACGGCCACCTTGACGCCCGCGCCCTTGAGCCCGGCCGCCCACGCCTCGGGCGCGCCGATCTGCTTGACGCTCCGGTCGAGCGAGACCTGCACCTTGCGGTCGAGCCAGATCTTCTCGGACGCGGCCCTGGCCGTGCTGACCCCGGACCAGAACTGCCCGGCGGACTTCTTGTCCACCTTCACGGCCGCGGCGTCGATGCTGGCCAGGGTGCGGGCCCCGGCGATGCGCCGCTGCGCCCCGTGCTGGACGATCAGCGGCAGGGTGGGGCTCTCCGCATCGGAGTAGCCGTTGCCCGCCAGGTAGGCCACGTCGAACAGGCCCCTGTCCAGGCGTCCCGCCGACACCAGGCCCATCACGTCCGTGGGGTAGACGTAGTACGCGCCCGGCTCGCGTACCGACATGAAGAACACCGGCGCGCCGTCCGGGCGCCGGGCCGGCTGGATCTGGGCCTGTGGGCTGCCGTCCGGGGCGGTGCTGTACGTGACCACGTCCCCGGTGATCAATGTGATCTTCTTCGCGGACTCCCCCGCCGCGCCGGCGACCGGCGTCGCCACGGAGGGAGGAGCGGGAGGTAAGGTCGGGGCGGCCATCCCGGTGGAAAGCAGCACCCCCAACGCGACAAGCGACCGGCCGATCATGCGTCTCCTCAGAGATCATCGTGTCCCCGGGAACCATGACAGATCGCAGTAAAGCCGCGAAAGACGATTGTGAGTCCTCTTCCCGCCATGTACGGAAATAGGACATGCTGTGATCGTGCTGGAGATCATCGGGCTCTCGTACGCCGAGCAGGCGCTGTACGAGGCGCTGGTGGAGCGCTCCCCCGCCGCGCTCGCCGAGCTGGGGCACGCGGCCTCCACGGCCGCCAGGCTGGAGCAACTGGGGCTGATCACCCGCCTCCCTGAGGACCCGCCACGTTATGTGGCGGTCTCTCCTGAGATGGGGCTGGACGCGCTCATCCGGGCGCGCACCCGGGAGCTGGCCGCGGCCCGCCACCGCGCCGCGCAGCTCGCCGCGCGCTTCCACCGCTCGGTGCCGGACGGGGACGCCGCCGACCTGGTGGAGGTGGTGATCGGCAAGGACGCGGTGGGGCGGTGGTTCCAGCGGCTCCAGGAGAGCGCGCGGCGGCGAATCAGCGTCTTCGACGCGCCGCCGTACGCGACGCCCATGGGCGGCAACGCGGTGGAGTTCGAGCTGCTGGAGCGGGGTGTGGAGTACCGGGCGCTGTACGACCGGCGGGCCATGGAGGTGCCGGGCACCCTCTCGCTCATCACGCGCTACGTCGCGGCCGGCGAACAGGCCAGGGTCGGCGACGTGCCCGTCAAGCTCGCGCTGAACGACCTCCCCATGGCGATCATGCCGCTCCGCCACGACCAGCACGTGGTGGAGTCCGCGCTGGTGGTGCACGACTCGACGCTGCTGGACGCGTTGTCGGCGCTGTTCGAGATGTACTGGGAGCGGGCCGTGCCGCTGCAGGTCAGGCACGGGCGGCTGGCCGAGGCGACCGGCCCCGCCGACGCGCAGCGGGACCTGCTGCCGCTGCTCACCGCCGGGCTGACCGACGCGGCCATCGCCGCCCACCTCGGGTGGAGCGACCGGACCGTACGCCGCCACGTGCGCGCGATGATGGTCCGGCTCGACGCGCGCACCCGCTTCCAGGCGGGCTACCAGGCGGTCGTACGCGGCTGGCTGGACGGGGACGTACTGTGACCGCCCTCGGGATCGTCGGGCCCGGCATGGACGGGGGCGGGCCGTGACGCCGCTGGGCGCGATCGGGCTCGGGCCCGACGAGGAGGCGCTGTACGAGGTGCTGCTGGACCGCTCCCCCGCCACCCTCGCCGAGCTGGGCGCCGCCTGGCCGCGCGCCGACCTGCAGCCCCTGCTCGCGTCGCTGGAGTCCAAGGGCCTGCTCAGCACCTCCCCCGGGCCTCCGCCCGCCTACGCCGCCGTCGCCCCGGAGATGGCGCTCGACGTCCTCCTGCTCGCCGCCGAACGCGACCTGCTGCGGGTCCGCGAACGGGCCCGCGAGCTGGAGGAGGTCTTCCAGGAGCGCGCAAGGGAGCGGAGGCCCCCGGTGGTCGTCGAGGTGGTCACCGGGCGGGGGGCGGTCGAGCAGCGGCACGCCCAGATCCAGCGTGCCGCCAGGCAGCAGCTCCGGTGCCTGTCCAGGCGGCCGTACTTCGACCCGCTGGGCAGCGTGGCCGCGCAGCGGGAGCTCCTGGAGCGCGGGATCTCCAGCCGCATGATCTACGAGCGGGACTTCGTGGCGGCCGAGGGGGCGTTGCGGCAGATCGAGGAGATGGTCGGGGCGGGCCAGCAGGCGCGGGTGCTGCCCGAGCTGCCGATGAAGCTGTACGTGGTGGACGACCGGCTGGCGCTGCTCCTGCTCAGGCACGAGCCGGCGGACGCGGTGGCGGCGCTCGTCATCCATCCGTCGGGGCTGCTGGAGGCGCTGATCAGGCTCTTCGAAGGGTTGTGGCAGCGGGCCCTGCCGCTCGGGCTGGCGCCGTCCGCGCGCAACCCTCCGCCCAGGAACTCCCGGGACGACGCGCGGCTGATCGCGCTCCTGCTGTCGGGGCTCACCGACGAGGCCATCGCCCGCCAGCTCGGGGTCGGCCACCGGACGGCGGAGCGCCGGATCGCCGAGCTGATGTCCCGGCTGGGCGCCCGCACCCGCTTCCAGGCCGGCGTCCAGGCCGCGCTCTCCCAACCACCCCCGCCTCCGCCCGCTTGACGCCCACCCGCCGGGGTTGCGGTGTTCTGGGGAGAGGTGCACCACGGCGTCCAACGCCGCCGACCGCCCGCCCTCCAAGGGACGCCCGCCCCTGATGGTGGGAGAGCCCTCTCCCACCGGCCGGGGCGCGGGACAACGCGGATGTGGCCGGATCGCGAGCCCCACGCGACCCGGCCACAGTTCAGAGGGTCAGCTTCCGCAGTGTTCGAAGGGGCTCTCGTAGGTGCTCGTCCCGGCCTTGCCGCCCCACTTGACGCACTTGTCGGCGGCGGCGGCCCGTACGGGTCCGGCGTAGTACTCGAAGTTGCCGGTGTCGGTGACCCGGGCCTTGCCCTCGACCTCCAGGAAGGCCGTGGTGGCGGTGGCCGTGCCCAGCGAGGTCTTCTTGATCGTGGCCACGCAGTTGTTCCCGTTGGCCGAGTTGTACAGCAGGAAGACGGTGCCCGCCGTGCCCAGCGCGTTGGAGTCGATCACCTTGTAGCCGGTGCCGCAGACCTCTTCCGGCGTGTGCGGGTTGGTGCCGCCGCCGCTGCCGCCCACGTACTGCATGTACTTGGTCCAGTCCCAGTACCGGCCCGGGTCGGTGTGGTCGGCGCCCGGGACCTCGTTGTGGCCCACGATGTGGGTGCGGTCCTTGGGGATGCCGTACCGGTCGGCGATGTTGCGGGTCAGCGCCGCCGACGAGCGGTACATGGTGTCGGTGAACCAGGTGGCGTTCTCGACCCAGCCCTCGTGCTCGATGCCGACCGAGCGCCGGTTGTAGTCGCCGGCGTGGAAGGCCCGGTCCTTCTCCCTGACCGTCTGGGTCACGGCGCCGTCGGAGGAGCGGACGACGTAGTGGGCCGAGGTGGGGTTCGGCCGCGGCCCGGTCTGGAACCAGGAGATCGTCCCGGCATAGGTGCCCTGCGCGACATGGATGACGATGCGGTCGATCGCGTCGCTGGTCGGCCGGTTGGAGACGGCGTAGTTGCTGCTGTGCGCCGGGGCCCACGCGGCCGACGGGTAGTCGGTGCTCGCCGCCAGCGTGCTGGGCTGGTCCAGGTCGTCCGCGTCGGCGTACGGGCCCCGGTCCGGCGTCACGGCGCGCGCCGGCGCGGTGACGGTCTCCCCCGCGGGCGTCTTGGCGTTCACGCCCTGGGCGAGCTGCTCGTAGACGGTGTCGGCGTACAGCCGGGCCACCGCGGGCGAGGCGGCGCCGCTGTACTTGGCGATCGCCTGGTACCACTTGCCCGCGTCCTTGCGGGCGGCGGCGTCCAGCTTGAGCTCGTCGCCGAGGGCGCGCAGCACGGCCGCGCCGCCCGCGATGTTGGCCGCGTCGTCCGACTTCAGCACCGAAGCGGACTTCTTGGTCAGTGTGGCGGCCTTGTCGAGGGTCTTGGCGGTGACCAGGTGCATCACGCCGTAGCCGCCGCTGGCGCTGGGCCGGCCCTTGTGGCCGTCCAGGTGGGTCTCGGAGTAGGCCACCGAGACCAGCAGGTCACGGGGCACCTCGTAGGTGGAGGCGGCCTTGGCGAACGCGTCGGCCATCGGATCGGCGGTCGTCGCGCCGGCCGGCTGCCCCGCGAGCAGCGACAGGGGCAGGACGGCGGCGCCGGTCAGGAGAATGCGCAGGTTCTTCAAGGGGGTTCAGCTCCCGCAGTGCTCGGACGGGCTGTTGTAGGTGCTGGATCCGGCCTTGCCGCCCCACTTGACGCACTTGCCGGCGGCCGCGGCGCGTACCGGGCCGGCGTAGTACTCGAAGCTGCCGGTGTCGCTGACCCGGGACTTGCCCGCGACCTCGAGGTAGGCGGTGGTGGCGGTGGCCTTGCCGAGCGAGGTCTTCTTGATCGTGGCCACGCAGTTGTTGCCGTTGGCGGAGTTGAAGGTCAGGTAGACGGTGCCGCTGGAGCCGAGGGCCGCCGAGTCGATGACCTT
>NZ_JBIEIS010000068.1:0-57164 GCF_043496855.1 Nonomuraea sp. JJY05 | reverse complement strand
GGCCCTGGACGGCCGCCCGGCTCCCGCAACCGAAGCCGCGCTCCCCGCTACGACCTGGGGAAAGTCAACAAGCGGCCCACGTCCCTGACCACCAAACGCGATCTCGGACCTTAAAGAACAAGCCGAGAACCTGTTCCTCAACCGGTACAGCCGGGGCCGCGCCGGACTGATCAGCTGGCGCACGCTCCGCCGCCGAGCCCGCGAACTGCTGGAGAGCTGGTCGGTGGACGTGAGCGCCGGAACCAGGGCGGGAGACCTCACCATCGAGCAACGGCGTTCGTCGAGATCGCCAGGGCGCTGTCGTTCGGCGCTCGCTTCATCATCCTCGACGAGCCGACGGCCCAGCTGGACGCCGCAGCGATCAGCAGGCTGTTCGACCGGATCGGTGATCTCCTGCAGCAGGGCGTCACCTTCCTCTTCATCAGTCACCACCTACAGGAGATCTACGAGATCTGCGACATGGTGACGGTCTTCCGGGACGCGCGCCACATCCTCACCGCCCCCGTGGAGCGGCTGCCGCGCGCGGAGCTGGTCGCGGCGATGACCGGCGAGGCCGCCACGGCCGCCGGACAGCACGGGAATGACGCCGCGCACCGGCCCGGCGGGGAGCACGTGCTCAGGGTCGAAGGTCCTCGCGCAGACCATGGTGCTGATCGTCAAGAAGATGGACCTCTCGCTCGAGTCCACCATGGGACTGGCACCCGGGGTCGCCGCCTGGCTCACCGTCTCCGCCGGGACGGGGCACGGTCTCGGCTTGCTTCCGGGCGGCTGGGCGGTCCCCGTCACCCTCGCCGTCGGTCTGCTGGTGGGCGCCGTCAACGCGCTGCTCATCATCCGGTTCGGGCTGAACGGCTTCATCGTCACGCTGGGCATGCTCATCGTGCTGCGAGGCATCCTGACCGGGATCTCCGGCGGGCAGACGTTCTTCCAGCTGCCCGAATCGATGATGTACCTCGGCACGGCCCTATGGCTCGGAGTCCCCGCCTCTATCTGGATCTGCCTGGCGCTGTTCGTGATCGGGATCGTGGTACTCGGCTTCACCGGTTTCGGCCGGTCGCTGTACGCCATCGGCGGCAACGTCAACGCCGCGATGGCGGCCGGCATCCGCACCGACCGCGTGTTGTGGATCGTCATCGTCACGGCGAGCACCCTCGCCGCGCGCAGCGGATTGCTGCTGTCCGGCCGGCTGGCCTCTGTCGCCTCCGCCCAGGGCAACGGCTACATCTTCACGGTCTTCGCCGCCGCCGTCATCGGCGGCATCAGCCTGAACGGCGGGAAGGGAACGATCTTCGGAGCCTTCACCGGTGTCCTGCTCCTCTGCCTGATCCAGAACGTGCTCACCCTCGCGGGCGTTCCCGCCCAGTGGATCGGCGCTCTCAACGGCGCGATCATCCTCATCGCCCTGGTCATCTCCCGCATCACCGGAGGAAAGGTCCAAGAATGAACATGGGAGGCAGGGCGGACCTCGTCGATCCCGGATGACGGTGCCGAGAGGGCTCGGGGACGAACCCCGCCCGGGTGCCGGCGGCGAGTTGCCGTTCGAGAATGGTGATCTGGTGACGCAGGGCGAGGATCTCGATGTCCTGATCCGGTCACCCATCGGCAGCAATCGCAGCGCGGCGAAAGCGTTCGTGACGGCCGGACAGGCCCAGGCGAAGGAGCACGACCGGTCATCCTGCCGCGCTGGCTCCTCTTCAGGCGCCATTGGTGACGTCCTTCTCAGCCGTGGGAACAGTTGATCGCCGCCAATGTCCGGAGAATGTCCGGTCAATGACCTGGGCCATCGCATGTCCCATAAGCGAAAGTTGGTCAATGTCGCCCCACTTGGGCGAAGAGTACGGAGGTCCACGACAACGAGAAGAGGAGGATCATGGAGACGGCATCACATCACGATTCCGACAACCATGAACTGGTTGATGGGCCCTCCCGACACGGCGGGCGGGCTCAGGTTCTCGTCGACATCTCGGACATCATCGTGTCGGAGGAGTCGGTTTCTGCCTTGCAGGGCCGGCAGCTCTGGATGCGGCCGGAACGGGACGTCGGCCACTGAACCGCACGACTTGACAAAGCCACCGCTATGTCGGACCGGCTGATGGGAACTCAGGCTTTCGGAAATAGCGGCTGAGCTTGTCGTCGCCTGATCGGCACGGTGTTCCCGAGCCGAGGGCGCAAGATCTCCGCCGGTCCGCGGTGAAGTAATGAGATCTTGCGCCCGCCGGCGAAATAGGCAACTTGTCGAGAGTTCCGTGACTTCCGGAGGTCTGAGAATTGCTGGACGAGAGCGTGTGGCAGGAACTCTGCGAGCGGAATGGGCCAGAATTCGTTGAGCGCGTGCACATACCTGGTCTCATCCACAGGCCGGACGTGATCGCAGATCTCATCCTCGAGGCTGTTCGGGCTGCCACCACCAGAGTGGACGACAACGACAGAGATCTGCCCACCATGCGAGCGTTCCGGGGGACCTGCCTTGACTATGACGCCTCCGAAAGGCTGATGTCGGGGGCGTTTCCCGGGTCGTCACCGCGTGCGCGATCAGGAAGAGGTGGACGATCCGAGCTCCATTCGTGGCTCTCGGATCGCGGCGGTAACGACGACATCTGCTTGGCGATCAACGCAGTGGAGTCCTGGGACGCCGAACTCGCAGAACTCCTTTACACACGCTTCATCGTTCCGCTCGAATCAGCCGGCGTTCCGCTGACAAGGGGCGTGGACTGGTACTGCTTCGTGGCCGGCACCGGCACCACCCCGTTCGGCGTGCACACCGACCCGGAACCTTCCTTCATCTTCAACCTCGGCCCGGCGACGAAAACGGCTTGGACCTGGCCCAAGTCGAGACTCTCGGTCCTCAACCACGGGCGCCCACGGACACTGGACGCAGAGCCTCTGCTGCCGACGGCCGACAGTGCCTGCCTTGCGCCCGGTGACTTCCTGTTGATTCCTGCGGGGATGTATCACCTCTTCCGCAATGACGGCCCATCGATGTTCTTGGGGCTCACCGTATATCCAGAAGATCCTGAGCAGACCGCGTCGGAGGCGTTGTTCCACCAGATGCGCCGTCGAAGCGCGCGGCACAACTCGGGGACGCGGGCAGCCTCAGATCCGGTGGCAGGCGCGCTGGGCGCTTTCCGAGAGGTTCTCAGGGACGACAGCGTCGAGCGGGCCGTGGAGCGGGGAGCGATGCTGCGCCGGTCCTGCGGGTATGGCTCGCCGCCGCGCTTCCCCGACAGAACGAGTGATCAAGGTCCACCTTACATAGTCACCCGCCTACCGATCGTCATGGCAGGCCAGAGTGTCTTCGCCTTGGGGCGGGAACTCTCCGTCGATCTGGGTGGTCTGGCCGATCTGCTGAAGCCCGGGGCCGTCGTCGGCGCTGACGAGCTTCGGGACGCGGCCACCACGCCAGAACGGGAAGCCGCTGTGCATGCACTGATCCGCGTGGGCGTCCTTCGGAGCGTTGGGACACCATCATGACACTGACCTGGGACAACATCGTTGACGCGCTTGGCGGGGAATCCGTCTGGCGCAAGTCGTTCGGTCGTGAATTGTTGGTCGGCCAGATCTCTCAGGGATCATGGCGGGCGTCGCTCGGGTGGGGCGTCATCGACCACATCATGAAGACGACCACGATCGAACCGATGATGATCCGGTTGTCTTCGGACCCGATCGCCTATCCCGGCACCTACATCAGTACGCGAATCGACGGTGGAGACATCATTCACCGTAATTGGCGATACGGCGCCATGATCGAGTACCTTCGCTCCGGCGCGACTCTCGTCGCCAACAGAGCTGACCGGATGCATGTGGGTCCTGCTCGCCTCCGGGAGGAGTTCGAGTACTTCGCCGACGACCCGGCATGGGTCAACTGCTATGCCTGCTGGACCACGAGATCGGCATTCGGGCGCCACGCGGACGGCCACGCCACGGTGATCTTTCAGGCTGAGGGCAGCAAGCGCTGGCGGATCTGGGAAGGCTCCGGGCCCGACGCGAGGCTGGTCGAAGAGGCGGACATGCATGCCGGTGATGTGTGGCATATCCCGCGGGGATGGGACCACGAAGCCACCGGCACAGGGCCGAGCCTGCATTGGACCTTCGGTGTGCACGTGTCCACCCCCGAGGACCTCGCGAGGACCGCGCTGGACGCCTGGTCCAACCGGGCCGAGACCGACGAGACCCGCGATGACGGTGGCGAACTCGATTCCCTCGTGACCGCTCTGGCCTCCGATGTGCATCGGGCGCGGGAAGTGCGTTCCGCACAGTCGCTCGAAAGGCGTGAGGGCCTGTCGCTTCCCTGGTCGGTGGAGAAGGTTCCGTACACGGGTACCCGTCTCAGGTGGGCGGCGCGGTTCCCTCCGCTGGTCGAGATTCGGGACGGGCTGGTATCGATCGAGAGTCTCGGTGTTCGGCTCACAGTCGATGGCCGGCTCGCTCCTTGGGTGAACGAGTGGTCGGCAGGGCGCGCGACGCTGCGTGGCGACGCAGCGAGCATCCCTCTGACCGACGCTGAGATCGACTCGGCGCTCGACTCTCTGGTCCGGGCCGGACTTCTCCTGGTCGAACAGGCTGAGTGAGTCACGATGACGAGCCAGAACCTGGCCGAGGCGTCGTGGGTCCTCAACCCGGCGTTCCGGGTCCAAGGCGCCGAGCTGGTCAATCAGGCCGAGGGCGTACGGCTCGCCTTGACGCCACCCCTGCTGGAGTTGTGGGAACGTCGTGACGCCGCGCCGGCGGTCCAGCTCACGGAGGAGGCCGAGGAGGCTCTTCGCAAGGTCCGGCTGATCGTGCCGCCGGGCGCGTCGGCTGCGGCGATCGACGGACTCGCGCGCAGAGCTGGGGCTACGTTGTCCCTGCCCTCGGGTGCCAAGGCCGGCGCAGCCGCATGGGGATTGATCGGAGCGCCACTGGACATGGGAGGTCCCCCTGGCCCTCGGCCCAAGGACGCGGTCCCCGTGGTTCGCGACGCCCTTTCGCGCCGGTTCCAGCTCCTGGCCCAGCCGACGGCATGGTCGTGGATGCTACGGGCCAGACCAGCCGAGGCGTTGTCCGGTGTCGTAGATCATGGCGACCTCCTGGTCGATCCACGGACCGACACGGGAGCGGTGGCCCATGAGCGGCTGCGAGCCCTTGTCCGCACCGTCCTGGCACAGGGTCACCGGCCCATGGTGATCGGCGGAGACCACTCGGTCAGCTATCCGACCATCAGTGCCGTCGCCGACGAGCACCCGACGCTGCGCGTCGTTCACTTCGACGCGCACGCCGACAGACGCCCGATCGGGAATTCAGTCACAGCGGATTGCGGGAACTTCGTCAGCTGGGTGCTCGCCGAGCACCCCCGTCTGGAGTGGCTCACCATCGGGGTTCGCGGAGTCGACCCCCATATCGACATGGCCGCAAACCCTGAGGAGGAACGGGTTTCCTACCTGACGGCCGACGAGGCCCGTACGCCACGTGTGGTGGAGAAGATCGCACGATTCTGTGACGGTCGGCCCATCCACCTCACGGTGGACATCGATGTGCTGGACCCGACGTACGCTCCGGACGTGGTCTATCCCTCGTGCGGAGGTCTTGACCCGGAAACTCTGACGGCTCTGGTTCGGAATGTCATCGACTCCGGCCGGTTGGTCGCGGGCGACATGGTGGAGGCGTGCCCCTCTCCGACCGGTCGTCACCCGGCGGCCACCCGTCTGGCTGATCTCGTGGAGGCAGTGCAGCTCGCGGAGGCCGGGCGAGCTCTGGCCGACCATGGCGGGCAGCCCGGAATGAACACAGTCGTTGGAGGAGGCGCATGACTGACGGCCACGCCGTATCCGGTTCGCCCCTGTCGTCGTCTCTGTACCGGGTCTACCTGGCGGGGCAGGCGGTCTCACGGCTGGGGGATGGTGTCGTCTCGGTCACCTTCGCGTTCGCCGCCCTGGCCGTTGCGCCTGACGGCCGGGGCATTCCGATGGTGCTCCTGGCCCTGTGGATTTCGAGATTCGTCTTCATCGCTCACGGAGGTAGCCTCCCCGATCGAATCGGGCGGTTGCCCGTCATGTTCGGGGCGGATGTGGTTCGCCTCGCCGCCCAACTGTTTCCGGCGGTCACGTTCGCGACCGGGCACGCGCAGCTATGGCACCTCGTGGCATCCGCCGCGGTTTATGGTGCGGCAGCAGCCTTCTTCACGCCGGGCGCGGTCGGGCTGCTCCCTGACCTGGTGCACTCCACCCAGCTCCAGAAGGCCAATTCCTGGCTTGACGTCGCCGGGGACACCGGAAGGTTGGTCGGGCCCGCGCTCGCGTCGCTGCTGGTGGTGGTGGGAGGTGTTCCGCTGGCGCTCTTCTTCGACGCCGCCACCTTCGTCGTCTCCTTGATCTCACTCGCTTGGCTGAGGCGGCTGATGTCGGTTCGTGGTGATCCGGAGCCCGCAGGTGTCGAGGACGAGGCCGGCGACGGCAGGAAGGAACCCGTGCGATTCCTCGACGCGGTGCGCATCATGCCCCGTCTGCCACTGGTCCTGGGCGCGATCCTCGTCTGGGTCCCGGTCCAGATCGGGTTGGCTTCGGTGAGCGTGCTCGGACCGATCACCGTGCAGGACAGGTTCGGAAGCATCGAGCAGTGGGGCGTCATCATGACTTTCCTGGCCGCGGGTGGGCTGCTGGGAGCGCTGGTCAGCGGGCATGTGCGCGTCGAATGGCGTGGCGTGCTCACCATCGGCCTGTTGGTTCTCTCGATGCCGGTGCAGCTGCTTGCTCTCGCGTACGGCCGGCACATGATGGTGGTCGCGGGCGCCCTGTTCCTGGCGGGCCTCGCTTCAGGGGTCGCCGGCGTCGTCTTCGACACCCTGGTGCAGCTCACGGTCCCGAAGGCGATGCTCTCGCGGGTCGGATCATTCGAGACGACCATGACCACCGCGATGGTCCCGCTGGGCTTCGTGATCGCGCTGCCACTCGCGAATCTGGTGGGTCGAACGGCGTACCTGGCCGGGCTGGCGGTGGTCATCCTGGCCACAGCGGGTGCGGTGCTTGTCTGGGCGGTCCCGCGTTCAGGACTGCGGGATCCTCACATCAAGGACTCCACCGGCGACATGGCAGGCCGCAATGTCTGACTGGACGTACGGGCTCGCGGCGCTCGGCTGGCCGGCCGGCGTCGCCTGGCCGCGCCGGGACACGATGCCGGCGCGGATCGCCGCCGTGCACGGAAGCATCGCGGAGGCCTGCGTCGTCGACCTGGACAGCGAGGTCGGCTGGGTTCGTCACGGTGGCGTCAGGCTTGGCGGCTCGCTCGCCGTCACTCCTGTCGCCGGTGACTGGACAGCGATGTCGGGCGACGAAGTCGTGGAGGTCCTGCCGCGCCGGACATCGTTGACGCGCCCCAGTCCAAGCGGAAGAGGTATCCAGACCCTTGCCGCGAATGTGGACACCGTTGTGGTGACGGTGCCAGTCGATCGAGGACTCAACCAGAGAATGGTCGAGCGTCTGACTGTCATGGCCTGGGACAGTGGCGGTCGCCCGGTCCTCGCCCTTACCAAGTGCGACGCCTGCATCGATGTCCCGGAAGCGATCAGCGAGGCGAGGTCCCTTGTGCCGGGGGTCGAGGTTGTGGCCACGAGCTCGGTCACGGGCGACGGAGTGGAGCGCCTGCGAGAGCTCGTGGCGCCGGGGGCGACGGCGACGCTGCTCGGTGCCAGCGGAGTCGGGAAGACGTCGCTGCTGAACGTCCTTGGAGATCGCGACGAACGTGTCGCCGCCGTCGCACGAGACGGGGAAGGTCGCCACACGACGACCACGCGACGGCTACATCCTCTTGCGGGCCGTGGTGTCCTGATCGATCTTCCCGGGATCCGTGCGCTCGACCTGTCTGCCGGTCGAGAGGCGATCACCGATGTCTTCACCGAGATCACCGAACTGGCCCGACGATGTCGTTTCTCTGATTGCTCGCACGAGCACGAGCCCGGTTGCGCGGTGCGGCAGGCGGTGGCGAGTGGGCGGATACCGAAGCGCCGTCTGGACGCATGGGATGCCATTCATCGACAGCTGGCACACGAGGCGCGAAAGCATGATCCGCTCGCAAGAGCAGCCGAGAAGGCGAAGTGGAAGGCCGTGTCCAAGGAGATAAGGAGGCGCGAGCGTGGCTGAATCACTGACGTGTCCCGTGCCCGAACTGCCAGAAAAAGTCGTCACGGACAAGGATGAGCACGCGTGACAGTTCATAGCGAACGGACCGTCGCGCAAGGGCGACGATTCGTGGTGATCGATAATGCTTTGCCGCAGGACGCCTTCGTCGCCTGGATGGATGAAGAGCGGTCCGTGAAGCATCGGCCCTCCTTCAGCTCGATCGATCCGATATTCGACGGAGTAGCGTTCCACACTGATTCGTCTTTCGCCTCGGTAAAAGTCGGCGAAGGCCATGTCGAAAAGGTGAAGTCGGCCATTCGGAAGGGCCTGGAAGCTCTGGGCGTAGCGGCGATGGACAGCGATCATTTCAGGTTCTGGAGATACGGGCGAGGGTCCGGACTGGGTTGGCACGACGACGGGAAAGGCCGTGGCGCGGCGTACACGCTTTACTTGTCGAGTGAGTGGCGAGCGACGTGGGGCGGTGAGCTGGAGCTGTTCGACTGCTCGGTTGACGAGGTGCCGTGTGTCGACTTCGACGTCCCCAAGGACCTGATGAATGCTCCCGTGCTGGCCACGTCCATCGCGCCACGACCGAACCGGCTTGTGGTGATGGTGGCCGGTACGTTCCACAGGGTAAGAAAGGTGGAGGCGAGCGCAGGGGACAGTCTCCGGCGCTCTATCACCGGTTTTCTGGCCCCGTGACGCGCTTTGAATTCTGCTACGCGCCCGGGGACGGGCATGCACCCGCCGGCCGGGCGCCTCCTGTCCGCGACAACAACATGTCGTGACAGTCGCAGCCGCTGTTAGGCGGTAAGTGTCTGCGGGAGTGGGCTGGAGGCCGATGTGTCGCCGGCGATCAGTCGGATCGCGGCCCGGTCGAGGAAGGTGCCGACCGCGTCGGCGCGGCGGCGGGTTTCTTTGTTCAGCCGTTCTTGCGGTTGATGCCGAGCCTGCCGAAAACCTCATCCATGCAGTTCAAGCCGTACGTCGATATTCGTGGAGTACTTCGCCACTACTCGATCATCCCTTCCTCGTGCTCATCCTCGTGGTGGGTGCGACGCTCCTCGTCGCGATAACCCAGCAACGCCCGCAACCCGCCCACCGGGACGGCATACCGGCCGCCGATCCGCAGCACCCAGCGCGAGCGCGCAGCAGATGGCTACCAACGCATTGAGCTATCGCGCCGCGCCCAGGGACCGATGGCCGGATGTTTCCGTTTCCTCCTACGCCGGGCAGGCGGCGAACAGCGAGCGAGTGCCGGTGGACCAGGCGTCCGGGTCAGTGAATCGGCATCCGTAGTCGGGGTTCGAGACCGTGGCCGCGTCGATCACGTCATCCCCGGCAGGTCGCGGACCGCCGCGTTCCCATCGGACCAGATCGTCCCAGGCGGTCCCGACCTCGGCGTCGCTGAACTCACAGTGCCCCACCGCTCGGATCGCCCGCTGCACCAGCCACCCGCCGCGCCCGTGACGGGACACGTCGGCCCGGTAGTACTGCTCCATGGAGAAGGGCACGAAATTGTCGCCCAGGTTGTGCAGCGAGAGCACGGGCACATCGATCCTGCCGGAAACCGCAGGCACGGCGGTCAACCGGTACGTCCTACGCGCCACCGGATCCTCGGGAGGCACCCGCTGCACGCTCGCGTCGACGTTCACCGGCGAGTCCGGGCGGTACCTGGTGTCGAGGTTCGTCGCCATTCTGCCCGGCTCCTGCGCCAGCGTGCCTTTCCCGGCCGGTCCTGCGAGCCCGAACAGGAAGTCCTTCCAATAGGTGAAGGCGGCACGGGCCCCTGGGCGCTCGCCTCCGCCGAGGTTGACAACGATGGCGCGGAACTGCTCCCCGAGCTCATTCACCGGCCCCGGGCCGGCCAGCCCCAGCCGTTGCTGAATCTTCGGTACGGCCGCCGTCGCGTAGTCAGCCGGGAACGGGTAGGCGGGCACGTCCGCGAGATCCTGCGCGACAAGGTGGAAGTCGAGGAAGAAGTCGAACAACTCGTGGTCGCCGAGCACCCCGCAAAGCGGCATGGCCGCGTCGTAGTAGCCCGGATACTGCTCCAGTGAGCGGACCGTGACGTGACCGCCCATGGACACCCCGGCCAGGAACGTCCGATGTGGCTTGCCGACCACGCGCCTGAAGTGATCGGCAAGGCCGCGCGTGCTCAGCACACCGGCCCGCACGTCATAGTCGTTGGCGTAGTACGAGGACGCGGCCCACGCATAGCCCTGATCCAGCAGCCGCCTCCGCAGCCCGTACCCGGGCGGATCCACGGTGAGCACCCGGGTTTCGCCGCGGAACCCGTGGGCCCACATCAGCAGACCACCATTCCATCGCGGCGGTACCTCGATGTCGAACGCCGCATGCCCCTGCACTCCCTGCAGGACCCGGCTCGGCCGCCCGGCCACGATCAGGGGTTCCAGCGGCGGGTTGTCGATCGTGTAGCCAGGCAACGGCTGGTCGTCCCGCACGTGATCAACGGGCGCCGCGTCCGCTGCGGTGGAGGCGAGCAGCACGGCGGATAACGCCATGACGGACAGGACCAGGCTCCGACGACGCATCTGCCGTCACCTCCGAGGCGACCTGCTCAGGGTTGATGATTCGTTCATACTCCGAGAAACCTCGCAGAAGAAGGCGAGCTGCCGGATCAGGGCCATCGCGAACAACGCGGCCATCGCAACTCCGGCAGATAAGACCTCACCGAACTGCGGCACACCGGCACGCCGGTCTCGGACTCAGAGTGCCCGGATGAGTGCCGCATCGCGGGCGGTTCGTACGGGATGAGAGTGCGGATCGCGGAGGGGTGGCGGGCGAGGAGTTCCAGTCCGACCACGGCTCCGGAACTGGCGCCGAAGACAATCGCCGGCTCTGCGCCGAGGTGCTCGATCAGACGGTGAGCGTCGTCGGCGTCGGTTTCCAGGCGGCGGCCATAGTCCTGTGAGCCCTCGAGGAGGCTGCGGGAGAAGCCGCGGCGGTCGTAGACGGCGACGGTGAAGTGGGCGGTCAGGTGTTGGGTGACGGCTCGATAAACGTCGGCCACGCCGGGTGCGCCAGGGATCAGGAGCAGGAGAGGGCCGCTCCCGTGGGTCTCGTAGTAGAGACGGGCTCCTGGGACTTCCATCGTGCTCATCTGCTTGGTGCTCCTCATGGGCTGGCGTCCTTGCCGGGCTTTACGATACATAATGTATTTATCAAATACGCTTTGTTCAGCATCGAGACAGAGAGGAAGCTGTATGACACGAACGCCACACGGTCCGCAGGAAGATCTCTACAGCGGCCCGCTTCCGTGGGACATCGGCCGTCCGCAATCGGCGTTCCTCGCCCTCGCTCAGGCCGGCGCCATCCAGGGCCGGGTGCTGGACGTCGGCTGCGGCACCGGCGAGCACACGCTCATGTGCGCCGCGCTCGGCCTCGACACCACCGGCATAGACCTCGCCCCCAGAGCGATCAGCGCGGCGCAGGCCAAGGCATCCGAGCGCGGGCTCACCGCGCGGTTCCTTCACCGCGACGCGCTGCGACTGGCCGAGCTCGGGGAGTCCTTCGACACCGTGCTCGACTCCCTGGTGTTCCACGTCTTCGGCGACGACGAACGGGCCGCCTACGTGGACAGCCTGCGTGCGGCGACGAAGCCGGGCGGTCGGCTCTTCCTGCTGTGCTTCAGCGACCGGCAGCCCGGCGCGGGCGAATACGGGCCGCGACGCGTCACGCGGGAGGAGATCGCGGCCGCGTTCGCCGACGGGTGGAAGCTCGACTCGATCACGGCCGCCGCCATCGACAACACCCTCATCCCCGACGGCGTCCTGGCCTGGCTCGCCGCGCTCACCAGAATCTGACCCCGCCTCACGAAATCCCCGGAAGGACCTCCGATGCCGACCGCCGAAGCCCGCGTCACGACCGAACGGGCCAGCCGATACCTCGTCCAGTTGTGCCGCCACGCCACCCAGATGGGCCACGGCCTCCCCACCCGCAGCCCGCACCTGGGCAGCGAAAGGCCTAAGAACATTCAGGCCGAGTGGTCGGAAACCCGCGGAACCATCACCGTCGACAGGGGATCCTGCGTCCTGGAAGCCACCCCCGAGGCCCTGACGCTACGGATCGAGGCCGAGGACGAGGACGGGCTGCAGCGCCTCCAGACCATCCTCACCAGGAACCTCACCCGGATGGGCAGGCGGGACAGCCTGGGGGTGGAGTGGAACCGTATGGATACGACCGCGGAAACTGCACCCGCCGCGAAGGCCACGCCGCGTCGAGGCCGGCACACCGTGCTCGGTCTTACGTTGGCCGCCGTCCTGGCGGTCGGCGTGCACGTGGGCCTGGCAGCAGGCATTCTGGCGATCCCGCAATGGGCGGGACTGGGTGCGGACGTCGTCCTGGTGGCCGTCCTGATGAAGATTGCCCTCGTAGCGACCCACCTCTGGCGCCGCCGCCGCTCAGCCGCCAAAGCCCGCTGAGACCGAGCGGGCGTCGGCTCAGCGGGCTCGCAATCCGGCCAGGGTGAGTGCGACGAGCCTCTGAACAGCGGCTTTCGACGGAAGGTCGGCAGCCGCCTGCAGCGCGTGGAGGCAGAACGTGGCGAGCTCGTCCGCCGCCACGTCGTCACGTACGACACCGGTCCGCACGGCATCGGCCAGCGCGTCGCGGAGCGCGGCGTGCAGCTGGTGCCGGGCGTGGCCGACGTCGTGCGACCGGTGCAAGAGCGCGACGAGGTCGGGGCCGAAACCGTGCCCTGCCATCTGCTGATGGATGAACGCGTACGTCTCCAGCATGGCCTCGAGCCGCTGCCCGGCATCACCTTCACGCTCCCCCGCCCGCGCGAGGTGCTCCAGATGCCCGGCGATCTGGCGGCCGTGCCAGGCCACCAGGATCGTCTCGACGTCGGGGAAGTACTTGTAGAGCGTGGCCCGGCCGATGCCGGTCTTCTCGGCGATCTGCGACATCGTCACCGCCAGCAGCCCCCGCTCGCCCACCAGCTCCACCGTGGCGTCCAGGATCGCGTCATGCACGGTACGGCGGTGCGCCTCGATCGTCTCGTTCCACAGTCTGGGCACCCAGCTAGTGTACGAGGCGACATGAGGGCCACATCGTGCCGAAACTGTAGACACCTTGTCTCGAATCGATGATCAACCATGCAACATGGCTGCGATTGACAGCCACGTCTCATCGCTCTCCGATAGCGACAAAGCAGGTTCCCATGCAGCGACACGGCGGTCGACCATTTACCTGAGCCGCCTGGCGGTGGACGACGGCGTGCTGTGCGCCGCGTGCGACGCGTTCATCGCGGCCGAACGGCCGGCTGATCGCTGTAACCCTCGGCACTCCGAGCGTTGTCAGGCGTCGTCTTCCCAGCTCACCGTGAAGAGCATCAAAGTCAACGGCTCAGCAGGTCGCGCCGGGGCGTGCGCCTCCTTCCTGGCCTTCGGCGGTTTGCTGCTGCCGTGCGGCCGGATGGCGGATCTGCTGGGCCGTCGCCGCATCTTCCTCATCGGGGTGGCGCTGTTGGGGGGTCGCCAGCCTGGCCTGCGGACTCGCGCAGGAGCCGTGACGGCTCGCGATCGGGCGGTTCGTGCAGGGCCCGGGCGCTGCGATGGTCAGCCCTGGCGCGATGTCGATGATCACATTGCTGTATCCGGGCCGGAAGAGCGAGCCAAGGCGCTGGGCATCTGGGGCGGCATCGCAGCCCTGGGCGGAACCTCGGGCCTGGTGCTCTCCGGGGCGCTGACCGACCTGGTTTTCCGGCGCGGCATCTTCCTGATCAACATCGCCGGCCTGCTGCTGTTGTCCGGCGTGGCGGCGGGCAACTCCCACGCCGCCCACGTCCTGCCCGGATACGAGCACCCTGCCGACCGAGCGCCGACCGGAGCGGCGCCGTCGCCCACCCCGGCCAGGTTCCGCCTCACCTGCCACGACCGTGATCGGGCACCCCCGCCCCTGATCATCCACAACATGCAGGGAGCCGTTGGTGGCACCCAGTGGACATCGAACGAGAACGCGCCGCCATGGCGAGGCACCGGCCTCGGCGGGCCCCACCCGGCCTGTCGGCGAGACCCTTGGCCAGGCGAAGCCGTGGCCGGTCCAGCATGAGGCGTTTGTCTCCCGCACCCGCGCAGGCCGATCCCCGCCGATGCCCGGTCAGTCGCCCGGGCACGGCGGCAGCCCTGACAGAAGGCTTCCATCGCAGCCAGGTCACCGATCAAGCTATGATCGGGACTTGCACGTGTAACGGTTGGTGCCCGGTAGGAGGCGAGCCAGACGTGGGCAGTCCTCGCCGCCGGGTGACCAGCGTCGACGTGGCCCGAGAAGCGGGACTGTCGCGGGCCACGGTCAGCTACGTGCTCAATGACGCGCCTGGCCAGTCCATCCCCGAGCACACTCGGCAGCGGGTGCTGGCGGCCGCGCGGCGGCTGGGTTATAACCCCAGTGGCCCGGCGCGGGCTCTGCGCAGCGGCCGTAGCGACGTAGTGGTGATGGTGCTGCCCGACTGGCCCCAAGGCCCGTCCATGATCGATATGGTGGAGGCGGCCACCGACGCCTTGGCTGAAGCCGGCTTGACGCTGCTCACCCATCACACGGCCGCAGCCCATCCAGTGCCCGTCGCCCAGTTGTGCGCGACGATCTCCCCTGCTGCCGTGGCCGGGGTCGTGCCCTTCACAGCCGAGGCGGTCGCGCAGCTGCGCCACACTGGGGTGGACGTCGTCTTCCCCAGTCCTGAATCGGACAGCTCGCAGGCGCTGTCCTGGCTGGGCTCCCCTGGCCGGCTCCAGGCCGCCTATTTGATCGAACATGGTCACACCCGCCTGGGCTTCGCGCTGCCAGACCACCCCCGGCTGCGTGATATCGCATCGGCCCGGCTGCAGCAGGTCACTGCCGCCTGCGCCGAGCATGACCTGCAGCCGCCCACGGCCCGGACCGTCCCGCTGGACCCCGCGGCGGCCGGCGAGGCCGTGGCGCACTGGCGGGCGCAGGCTGGCGCCCCTACGGCGATCTGCGCCTACAACGACGAGGTCGCTATGGCGGTGCTGGCCGGGATGCGTACGCTGGGGCTGGCCGCGCCGACGGACCTGGCCGTCGTCGGAGCCGACGACAGCCCCATGGCCAAGCTCACCGCTCCGCCGCTGACCACGGTCGCCATCGACGCCCATGCCCACGGCCGCGCGCTGGCCGCGCTGCTGATCGCCAGGCTCGCCGGGGAGCCGTTCGGCGAGACCGCCGGTGCAGGTGACCGGGTGGTCGTGCGCGTGTCCGCCTGACGGCGGTTTGTCCTGATTACGAGAGTCTTGCCGGGGAGCAACCGGGGTGTTACGGTCTCACCCAGCCAAGTTACACGTGTCAGTGAAGGTGCTTGTTGTTCCCCGCTGCACGTATGAGACAAGGGGAGGAACCCTGATGCGTCTCACGGATCGCCGTGTCCTCATCACCGGAGCGGCCTCGGGCATCGCTCAGGCCACCGCGCTGCGGTTGCTGGCCGAGGGTGCCCGGGTGATTGCCGCCGACGTTGCCGCCGACGGCCTGAAGCAGACGCTTGATCTGGCCGAGCGGGACGGCACTGCGGACAGACTGACCATCATGACGCTGGACATCTCCAGTGAAGACTCCGTCGCCGCCGTGGTCCCGGCTGCGGTCGACGTCCTGGGCGGGCTGGATGCGCTGGTCAACGCGGCGGCCATCCTGCGTGGCGCGCACACCCATGACTGCTCACTGGAACTGTGGAACCGGATCATCGCGGTTAATTTGACCGGCACCTTCCTGATGACCCGGGCCGCGCTTCCCGCCCTGCTGGCATCCGGCCGAGGCGTTGTGGTGAACTTCAGCTCCACCGCCGCCTTTTACGCCCATCCGTTCATGGCCGCGTACTCGGCCAGCAAGGGCGGCGTCTTCTCCTTCACCCACAGCATCGCCTAGGAGTACGGCAAGCAGGGACTGCGCGCGGTCAACGTGGTTCCTGGCGGCATCAGCAGCGGCATCACCACCAACATTGCCGAGCTTGTGCCCGCCGACACCGACTGGGACCTGTTCCTCAAGCTCACCCCTGCCCTGCCCGGAGGCATCCCGGGACCGGACAAGGTCGCCGGGGTGGTGGCGATGCTGATATCCGACGACGGTTCGTTCATCACCGGCTCGGAGATCCGCGTCGACGGCGGCGCTCACCAGTAACTCAACTTACACGTGTCAGCACCCTGTGCGGCAATATATCCCCTCCCCCGACCGAGCGCTGCACGCCATGTTCACCCCCCGCTCTCCAGGAGCCTCACATGAGCTTCAACTCCTCCGCTTCGCCACCGACCGCGGCGGTCACGGCCGGCACCATGCCGAAAGTCAGCGCCGGCTACATCTGGCTGATGGTGCTGGCCCAGTTCGGCGTCTTCCTGGCCTTCATCACCCCCGTGGCCATCTCCCTGTCCATCAAGGTCTCCCAGTTGGCCCCCGGACATGAGGAGTACCTGGGCTATATCACGGGTGCCGGCGCCGCCGTGCCGGTGTTGACCGGGCCGCTGCTCGGTACGCTCAGCGACCGCACGCGCACACGGCTGGGCCGGCGCAGGCCGTTCATCATCGTCGGGATGCTGCTGGGCATCGTCTCGCTGCTGATCATGGCCCTGGCTCCCAGCGTTGTGCTGCTTGGTCTCGGCTGGGTGCTGGCCCAGCTCGGTTGGGGGCAGGCGCTGGGTGGGCTGATGAACTCGCAAGCCGACCGGCTGCCGGAGGAGCAACGCGGCAAGGTGGCCGGACTGTGCGGGTTTGCCACTCTGATCGCGCCAGTGGTGGGCGTCGTCGCGGCGGGCGGTCTGGCCGGTGACCCACTGCTGCTGTTCCTGGCGCCGGGCGCCGTCGGCGTGGTGTTGCTCTCGCTGTTCGCCTGGCTGGCCGGTGAGCCGGACAGCCGGGACATGCCCGTCCCGGAACCGCTGACCGCGCGGTCGCTGGCGCTCAAGTACGTCATCAACCCGCGCCGCTACCCCGACTTCTCCTGGAACTGGCTGGGCCGATTCTTCTTCTACTTCGGCCTCACCCTCAACACCACCTTCACGGCCTTCTTCTTCGCTTCGCGCCTGAACGTGACGGTTGATCAGGTCGCCGCCACCGTCGGCGTCCTGTCCGGCATCGGGGTCCTGGCGACCTCGGCGGGCGCGCTGGGGGGCGGATTCCTGTCCGACAAGCTGCGCCGCCGCCGCGTCTTCGTGCTCACCAGCGGCTGCGTCTACGCCCTCGGCAGCGCGATGATGGCCGTGTCCTCCAGCATTCCGCTGCTGTTGGCCGGATCGCTGGTGTGCTCGGTTGGGCTGGGCATGTTCTCCGCCGTGGACCAGGCCCTGGCCCTGGACGTGCTGCCCGAGCGGGAAACCAACGCGGGCCGCTTCATGGGCGTCTTCGGCTTTGCGACCTCTCTTCCGCAGGCGCTCGCACCTCTCGCCGCCCCCGTCTTCCTCGCCATGAGCACCGGCGCAGAGAAGAACTACAGCCTGCTGTACCTGGTCGCGGCCGCCTTCACGGTGGCAGGCGGCCTGATCGTGCTGCGCATCAAGTCCGTCCGTTGACCGCTGAGGAGTTCCACCGTGTCCCACGCCTGGCAGGCGTCCTTCATCTCCCCCACGTTCCGCATCGAGCCCGGCGGGCCCGCGCCGTACTTCCGGGGTGAATTCACCGCCGAGCGCCGGCCCGACCACGCCGTGCTGCATGTGACCGCCCTGGGCATCGTAGATCCCTACCTCAATGGCGAACGTGTGGGCGACGAGGTGCTGGCTCCCGGCTGGACCTCCTACCGGCATCGTCTCCCGGTCAGCAGCTACGACGTGACCGACCGCATCCAGACCGGCGCGAACGTCCTGGGCGCGATCGTCGGCGAGGGCTGGGCGGCCGGGCGGGTGGGCTACGAGGGCAGACGCCATCATTACACCGACCGGCCGGCGCTGTTCATGCAGCTGGAGCTGACCTTCGACGAGCGGGTCGAGACGATCGGCACCGATGAGCGCTTCACCAGCGCGACCGGAGCCGTACTCGCCCACAGCCTGTACGACGGTGAGACCTACGACGCCCGGCTGGAGCCCGCAGGCTGGAACAGCCCCGGCTTCGATGACAGCGCCTGGTCTGCTGTGGAACGCTTCGACTGGGACCTGGAGGCCCTGTTCACCCCGACGGCGCCGCCCATCCGCCGAGTCGAGGAGTTGGCTCCGGTGGCGGTCATCACCAGCCCGTCCGGCAAGACGATCGTCGACTTCGGGCAGAACCTCTCCGGATGGGTGCGGCTGACCACCACGGGCCAGGCCGGGCAGATCGTGACCATGCGTCACGCCGAAACCCTCACCGGCGGCGAACTCGACGTCGAGACGCTGCGTACCGCCCAGGCGCGTGACCGCTACATCCTGCGCGGCGGCGTCCAGGAGGTGTGGGAGCCGCGCTTCACCTTCCACGGCTTCCGCTACGCCGAGATCGACGGTCCGTTCGACGAGGTCAAAGCGGTCGTCGTACACAGCGACATGACGCGCACCGGCTGGCTGGAGACCTCCAGCGAACTACTCAACCGCCTGCACGCCAACTCCGTCTGGTCCATGCGGGGCAACTTCGTCGGCGTGCCCACCGACTGCCCCCAGCGAGACGAACGGCTGGGCTGGACCGGCGACATCAACGCCTTCGCCCCCACCGCCGCCTTCCTGTACGACGTGCGCGGCGTGCTGGGCTCCTGGCTGGCCGACCTGGCCGTCGAGCAACGCGAGAAGGGCTACGTGCCCTGGGTCGTCCCGGATGTGCTGTCCACGCCCTCCTCTCCGACCGCGCTGTGGAGCGACGTGGCAGTCAGCCTTCCCTGGAGTCTTTACGAGCAGTACGGCGACGCCGACATCCTGCGCCGCAGCTACGACTCCATGGCCGCCTTCGTCCGCGACGTCGAAGCTCGGCTGGATGAAAACCTGCTGTGGAGCAGCGGCTTTCAGTTCGGCGACTGGCTGGACCCCGACGCTCCAATGGACAATCCCGCCGGCGGCAAGACCGACCGGCACCTGGTCGCCTGCGCCTACCTGGCCAAGACCACCCGGGAGATGGCGCAGACCGCGCAACTCCTGGGCCGAGACGACGACGCCGCGCACTTCACCGCCCTGGCCGACCGGGTACGCGAGGCCTTCCGTCGCGAGTACGTCAGCCCCAACGGGCGCCTGACCGGCGAGAGCGCCACCGCCTACGCTTTGGCCATCTCCCTAGGTCTCCTGGACGCGGCCCAGCAGCAGCGCGCCGGGGACCGGCTCGCCGAACTCGTCGCCAAGGCCGGATACAAGATCTCCACCGGCTTCGCAGGCACTCCGCTGGTTTTGCCCGCGCTCACCCAGACCGGCCACCTTCAGGAGGCCTATCTGCTGCTGATGGAGACCGGCTGCCCATCCTTTCTCTACCCGGTCACCATGGGCGCCACCACCATCTGGGAACGGTGGGACGCCATCCGCCCGGACGGGACGCTCAACCCCTCCGGCATGACCTCGCTCAACCACTACGCCCTCGGCGCGGTCGCCGACTGGCTGCACCGCACCGTGGGTGGCCTGAGCCCGGCCGAGCCCGGCTACCGCCGCATGCGCATCGCCCCGCAGCCCGGCGGCGGGCTGACGCACGCCACCCTCGTCCACGACACCGTGCACGGCCGTGTCCGCGTCGCCTGGCGCATCACCGGCCGCCACATGACGGTCGAGGTGACCCTTCCCGAAGGCACCCGGGCCATCGTGGACCTGCCCTTCGGCGACCAGATGCTGGAAGTCGGCGGCGGCACCCACACCTGGGAGTATGCCCTGCCCGACGGCTACGGCTCACGCGAGCCGTACACGATGGACACGCCGCTGAAGACGCTCGCCGCCGACCCAGCGGTCTGGCGATCCCTGACGGACGTATTCGCCAAGCATTTCCCCGGCATCCCCCTGGACGGCGACGCCCCCGAAGCCGCCGCCTTCACCCTTACCACCGTGCTGGAGTTCATCCCCGGCGCCTCCGACGAACTGAAGAACGATCTGCGCACCGCCGTGGAAGGAACCGCCTGAATGGACCTCACCCAGAAAGCGTCCCTGCTGTCCGGCCGTGACTTCTGGAGCACCAAGCCGATCGCCGGAGCGCGCTCGATCGTGCTCGCCGACGGCCCGCACGGCATCCGGATGCAACAAGGCGATGCCGACCACATCGGCATCAACGACAGCGTGCCGGCCACCTGCTTCCCGCCCGCCGTGGCCGTCGGCTCCAGCTGGGATCCCCAGGTCGCGGCCAGGCTGGCCGCCGCTCTCGCGAGGGAGGCCCGCGCGCTCGGCGTGACCGTGAGCCTGGGACCCGGCGTGAACATCAAGCGCTCCCCGCTGTGTGGGCGCAACTTCGAGTACTACTCCGAAGACCCGCTATTGACCGGTGTGCTCGCCACAGCCCACGTCCAGGCGCTGCAGGCCCAAGGGGTGGGCGCATCGGTCAAGCATTTCGCGGCCAACAATCAGGAGACCGGCCGGATGCGCATCAGCGCCGACGTCGACGAGCGCACCCTGCGTGAGATCTACCTGCCCGCTTTCGAACGCGTCGTCCGGCAAGCCGCACCGGCGACGGTGATGGCCGCCTACAACAAGCTCAACGGCATCTACGCCAGCCAGCACCCCTGGCTGCTGACCACCGTGTTGCGCGATGAGTGGGGCTACGACGGCGTCGTCGTCTCCGACTGGGGCGCCGTCAACGATCGGGTGGCGGCACTGGAAGCCGGGCTGGATCTGGAGATGCCCGGCAATCCCGGCAACGACGCCGTCATCGTGCAAGCCGTGCGGGATGGCGAGGTGGACGAGGAGACGGTCGACCGGAGCCTCGCACGCCTGCGTGCCCTCCTGGACCGGTTCCGGCCCGAACCCGCCGACTTCGACGCCGCCGATCACCACGCCCTCGCCCGCGAGCTGGCCGCCGAGTGCGCGGTGCTGCTGAAGAACGCCGACGACGTCCTGCCGATCGGGTCGGAGGTACGCACGATCGCGGTGGTCGGCCCCTTCGCGACCGAGGCGCGCTTCCAGGGCGGCGGCAGCTCGCACGTCCACCCCACCCGCCTGGACAGCCCCCTGGCGGAGATCAGGAAACTGGCCCAGGATCGGATCGTCACCACCGACCCCGCGGGCGCCGACCTGGCGATCGTCTTCACCGGCCTGGCCGAGACCGAGGAGTCCGAAGGCTACGACCGGGCCGGCATCGAGCTCGCCGACGAGCAGGTGCAGTTGATTCGCGCCACCGCGGCAGCGGCCCGCCGTACCGTCGTGGTGCTGTCCAACGGCGGCGTGGTCTCCCTGGAAGGCTGGCACGATGACGTGGACGCCATCCTGGAGGGCTTCCTGCTCGGTCAGGCCGGCGGCGGCGCGATCGCCGACCTGCTTTTCGGTGTGGTCGGCCCGTCCGGGCGCCTGGCCGAGACCATCCCTGTGCGCTTGCAGGACACGCCCGCCTACCTCAACTTCCCCGGCGAGCAGGACCACGTCCGTTACGGCGAAGGCGTCATGGTCGGCTACCGTTACTACGAAAGCGCCGAGCGGGCAGTCCGCTACCCCTTCGGCCACGGGCTGACCTACACCACCTTCGCGACGAGTGACCTGGCCGTGACCGTCACCGGCGACGACACCGCCACCGCGGCCGTGACGGTCACCAACACCGGCTGCCGCCCTGGCAAGCAGGTCGTCCAGCTGTACGTGGCCACCACCGCGGGCCCCGTCCGCCGCCCCGCCCGCGAGCTGCGTGCCTTCGCCAAAGTCGCCCTCGACCCCGGCCAGTCCACCACCGTGGAATTCGCCCTGGACGCCCATGCTTTCGCCTACTACGACGTCGCCGAAGGCCGCTGGCTGGTCGCGCCCGGCGACTACACCATCCAGATCGGCGAGAACGCCGCGACGATCGTCGTCGAACAGACCGTGACGCTCCTCGGCGAAGTGATCGCCAAGGAGCTGAGCCTGAACTCCAGCGTCGGCGACTGGTTCAGCCATCCCGTCGTCGGGCCGGTGCTCAAGCGACACATCGAGTCGAGCATGACGGAACAACAGCGGCAGCAGGCCGCCGAACATGCCGACATGCTCCGCATGATCGAATCCCTGCCGATGTACCAGTTCATCAGCCCGCTCGGCGTTCAGATCCCCTCCGAGAAGGTCCATGAGATGATCGAGCTCAGTAAGCAAACCCCAGCCCTGACCACCGCCGACATCGGGTCCGTCTAGATGACGGCTCCGGCCCGTAGTCGGTGATGGCGCTGGGTGATCAGCTGCCAGCCGGGCCGTGCTGAAGATCAACGATCTTGCCGGTGTGGTGTTTGCGGGACTGTCTGCCCTGGTCATCGAGGAAGTGAAGGACGAGGACGACCTCGTTCGGGTCATGGCTCGTACTCGCAATGCAGTGGTGCCGTGCCCGGCGTGGAGGATGCCCTCGGCAGACGTTTCGTGAGCAGGTGCCCGGGTTGCTCGAGCGTTACAAGATCGTGCTCGGCGGCGGCACCGTGCTGCTCGGCCTGCTCGCCCTGGCCATGGCGCTCACCGACCAGGCGTGGCTGACCGCGGCGGCCTACCTCACGTCCACGGCCGCCAACGGGTTGCTGCTCGGACGCCGGCAGGCCCTCGTGGCCGACTTCGCTCCCGAGCCCGAACGGCCGCGCTGGATCGCCTTCCAAGGATCACCCTGGGGGGGAGCCCAGCCCGTGGTGCCTGCCCTGGTGGCCGTGTTCGGCTCGGTCGCGGGCGCCCCGGGTGCGGGCGCGTTCTGGACGGGCGGTCCTCGCCTTCCTGGCGGTACCCCTCGTCCTGAGCTACTCCTGACCCAGCGCCGCCCGCACGCCGGGCTCGACCGCCGCCCGGAAGGCGGCGTCCAGCTCTGAAGGCGAAGCGGTGGTCTCGCCGTCCACCCACGCCCGCAGCAGCCCCATGAACGCGCCGACCACACACACGACCAGCAGATCGAGCGAGGCGGACACCCGCGCGCCCGCGGCCACCAACTCGTCCCTGACGACGGCGGTCAGCAACTGCTCGCCGCGGGCGTGCACCAGGCCCACGCCGCCGCGCCGGCCCAGCAGCGCTTGGACCAGCGGCCACCGCTCGCGCACGTGCTCGAACATCGGCAGGCTGAACGTGAAAAGCTCCCCGGCTCGGGCAGGCGGCGCGGGATGAAGGAAGCCCAGCTCGTCGAGATTGCTGAACAGCACGTCCTGCTTGTCCACGAAGTGCGAGTAGAAGGTGGAGCGGCCCACGTCCGCACGGTCGATGATGTCGGTGACGGTCACCGCGTCGTAGCCCTTCTCCAGGATCAGCGCCACGAGCGCTTCCTGGACCATCCGCCGCGTCCGCCGCACCCGCCTGTCTCCGGACACTTCCTCACCCACTGTTCAGAACCGCACACCACGGCCGATCTGGTCGTTGACGAGGCTCCATTATGAACACATGATTCATAACCGAACAGGTTGTTCAGCAAAGAGGAGGGAACGCCATGGGGTTGGGAAAGCTGCTACACAGACACGAGGAGCGCGCCGACGCGGGCGGCACCATCGATCGTCCGCGCGCTTACGAGATCTTCGCCTCGATCGCCTTCGCGGGGAGCCGCCGCGCCGCCTTCACCCGCGTGGCCACGGCCGCCAAGCCGCGAGCGGGCGATCGCATTCTGGACGTCGGCTGCGGCACCGGCTACCTCAGCCGCATCCTCGCCCCGGTCGTCGCGCCCAGCGGCCACGTCACGGGCGTCGACCCCTCCCCCGCGATGATCGAGTACGCCACCCGGCATGCCTCAGGAAACTGCACCTACGTGCAGGCCGAAGGCCAGGACCTGCCGTTCCCCGACGGCTCGTTCGACCTGGTGATCTCCAGCCTGGCCGTGCACCACATCCCCGCCGACGCGCGGCCGGAGGCGCTGCGCGAGATGTTCCGGGTGCTCCGGCCTGGCGGCCGGCTGCTCATCGCCGAGTTCCGCCCACCGGCCAACCCTCTGGCCAGGCACGTCATCGGCGCGCTGTCCGGGCCGGCCATGCGACACGACCCGCGCGACCTGCTCGGCCCCCTGATCCCCGACGCCGGGTTCCATGTGGAGTCCGAAGGCGACCTGCCGTACCTGCTCTACTACGTCCGCGCCACGCGGCCATGACACCGGGGTCACATGGGCAGGAGGAACAGGCTCAACGGCGTGCTGACCACGGTCAGGGCGATCGCCAGCAGCAGGGCACGCAGCGCGAGCGGGGTCCTGACGGGCGCGGCCAGCCGGTCGAGGCGGGCGTCGATGTCCTCCGCGCCGGCGCCGAGGGTGCCCGCCGGTGACGGCAGGCGCTCGCTGGCACGGAAGCGGCGCAGCGCCGCCGAAAGGGTGGCGTGACCGTGTGTCCGGGCGGCGCGGTCGTCGGCGCGCATCTCCACCAGCGTCGCCACCCGCCGCCGCATGACACCTACGGCGCGGCTCCACGGAAAGGCGCGCTCCAGCACGGCGAACGGCAGGAGCACGAGGTCGTGCCGTTCGCGGGCGTGCGCGCGCTCGTGGGCCAGCACGGCGGCCAGCTCGTCGGGGCGCAGCAGGCCGAGCGCGCCGGTGCTGACCACGATCGCCGGCTGCCTGCCCGGCACGCAGTACGCGGCCACCGCGGGATGCTCGACTACCAGCGCCTCGTACGCGCCCGGATCGGTGCGGGCGACCAGCCGCAGCAAGGTCCGCTGCCGTACTCGCAGCCTGGCCAGCGCGCGGCAGGTCAGCGCGAACGCGACCAGCACCCAGGCGGTCAGGCCCAGGCCCATCGCGACGGCCACCAGGTGCCCGGCTGACAGGCCCGCGGGCAGCTCCCCGCGGGTCAGGTCGGCGCCGAAGCGGGCCAGCGCGGGCACGATGCCCAGCCGGTACGGCGCCAGCCCCACGGCCAGGGCGGCGCCGATCAGCGAGGCGACCGCCGACAGCGCGACCGCCTGCCAGATCAGCACGGCGGTGCGCGGTGCGCGAGCACTCCAGTGGGCGTGCGCCATCGCTGCCGCAGCGGCCCGGGCCAGGGCCAGCGTGATGAGGTGGTGCGCGGCATAGGTCACGGCCGCTCCCGGTATGGGCCCGCCTCGTCAGGCAGCGCCTCGCGCAGCGCCTCGGCCTCCTCGACGGTGACCGAGCGGGCGAAGTGGCTCAGCGCGGCGATCCGGTCGCCGGTCTCCGACAGAGCCGACAACATCAGCTCGGCCACGTACGCCTCACGCCCGGCGGCCGGCCGGTACCGCCAGGTCCGGCCGTCCTCGGTGCGCTCGCGCAGCAGGAAGTCCTTGCCGGTCAGCCGGTTCATCACCGTCATCACGGTGGTGTAGGCCAGGTCGCGATCGCTGAGACGGGTGACCACCTCGCGCACGGTCAGCCAGGGCTCGCTGTCCCACAGCACGTCCATGATGCGGCGTTCGAGATCACCCAGGCTGTTCACGCGTCTCCTCCACTGTCACCGGCCGTTCCCTGTCACGGGTGGCAGGCAGGGCCAGCGTCGCGGTCAGCGCGAGCCCGGCCATGACCGCCCCCGCCAGGTACGGCAGCACCGCCCCGAGGTCGAACAATAGCCCAGCGGCGGCCGGGCCGAAGATCCGCCCGCCGGCCGCGGCGGACTGGCCGATGCCCAACCGCGCCCCGCGCCACCCGTCAGGCCCGGCCGCCGCGAGCAAACTGGCCAGGGTAGGGGTGAGCAGCCCGTGGCCCGCCGACAGCAGGCAAACGGCTACTACCGGCCACGGCCCGGGCGCCAGCGGGATCACCGGCAGGCATGCGGCCATCACCGCCGCGCCGAGCGCGGCGACGCGGGCCTCGCCCCACCGGCGCGACAGTCGTGCGACCAGCCCGGCCTGTACCCCTGCCATGGCCAGGCCGGCAGCCGCCGGCACCAGGCCGACGGTCCCGGCATCCCAGCCGTACCGGGCCTGCCCCACGAAAGCCAGCGTCGTCTCCATCCCGACGAACGCCGCCATCGCCAGGAATCCGGCCCCGGCCAGCAGTGCCACACCGCGCCCGTACACCGCCGTCTCCGTGGCGGGCGAGGTGCGGTTCGTACCGGTGCCAGGCGGGTGAGCCTGTCCAGGTGTGCGAGCGGTGGGGCGCGGGCGGGGGGGGTTCGGGCAGCCACAGGGCCGCGGCCAGCAGATTGGCCGCGGCCAGAGCGGCGGCGCCATAGGCGCAGGCGGCGAACCCCCACGGCGCCAGTAGCGCGCCGAGCGCCGGGCCGACGACGAAACGCCAGGCCGATGGCCGCCCCCATGTGCGCCATCGCGCCGGTCCGCCGCTCGGCCGGCACCGCGTCGGCCAGATACGCCTGGGCGACAGAGATGCTCCCGCTGCACGCCCCCGCCAGCACCCGGCACGCCAACAGCATCACCAGCGAGCTCGCCGCCCCGGTCAGCGCCAGCGACGCCGCCGAACCGGCCAGCGCCAGCAGCACCAGCCGCCGCCTGCCATACCGATCGGACAGCCGTCCCAGCAGCGGCGCGCACACCGCCTGAGCGATGGAGTACGCGCTCATCACCAAGCCGAAAGCGGCGCCGCCCGCACCCAGCCGGGTCGCGAAGAACGGCAGCGCGGGCAGGATGACCGTGAACCCCAGCAGATCCACGAACACCACGGCCGAGACGACCAGCTGCGCAGAACGCCGCATCACGCCTCCCCCACCACAGCGACGTTCCCGCAGCCATGGCATGGCCACCTCATGGCTGCTCCTGCCAGACCTGCAGCAACCGACCCGTCATCACAGCTATGGAAAAGGCGGCCAGTACCAGCACCGCCGACCCCCAGCGACTGCGTTCAGCCAACGCCATGACCACTCCGACCGGCGGAAACGCTGGAGGGTGGAGATCATCGATGGATCAGTGGTTCGCAGGAGCGAGCGACGCGCTCATGTTCGTGGCGCTCGTCGGATACGTCGTCGCCGTGCCGGCGTTCGCCGCCGCGCAGGCGTTCGGCCGCTCACCGGCCCGGCACCCCAGCCGGGTGCTCGTCACCACCGCCGGCCGCCCTTGAATCCACCAACGCGCCTTCCGGCACCCGCCCGGCAAGCACCATCATGCTGACCGCCATCGCGCTGCACGCCACCGCGGTGGCGCTGCGCGGCGCGGCCATCGGGGCGGTACCGCTGAGCAGCATGTATGAGTTCATCACCGCCTGCGCCTTGGCCGCGGCGGTGTCGTACCTTGTGCTCATCCGCCTGCGCCGCGAGGCTAGGGTGCTCGGCCTCTACGTCGCGGCCGGCGTCGCCGCCACCCTCGGCTCGGCCATGACCGGCCTCTACACCCAGGCCGGGCCTCTGATCCCCGCGTTACGTTCGGCCTGGCTGGCCATCCACGTCACCTCGGCGGTCGCCGCCTCCGGCGCGTTCACTCTCGGCGCGATCGCCTCGACCTTGTTCCTGCGCGCCGAGCACCGCGGCACCGTCCACGGTCTGGGCTCCGCCCAGCTCGACAAGCTGGCCCGCGGCCTGCACTCCTTCGCCTTCCCGGTCTGGACCTTCGCCGTCATCGCCGGCGCCATCTGGGCCGATAGCGCCTGGGGCCGCTACTGGGGCTGGGACCCCAAAGAGGTCTGGGCCTTCATCACCTGGGTCGTCTACGCCGCCTACCTGCACGCCCGCGCCACCAAGGGCTGGAACTCCAAGCGCACCGCGACCATCGCCATCGCCGCCTACGCCTGCCTGATCTTCAACCTGGTCGGGGTCAACCTGCTGTTCACATCGTTGCACTCGTACTCCGGCCTATGAGCGCATCGATGATCTCGGCGTCGATCGGGTCGACCACCGCCATCGGGACATGCAGCTGAGACCGCCACCCGGCAGGGCGCTCGCTCGCGCATGCCGAAAGCAGACCTCACCAGCGATCAGACCGGGTCCTCGCCAACCAGCGAAGGCATCGCGCGTGGACGCAGGACCATGAGCGAGCCTTCCAAGGTCGCCATCATGGCAAAGGGGAACCGGTCGACCTCAAGACAGAGCGCAACGTCATCAGGATGGACTCCTTGACGCAACCCCTCCGCCAGCTCGACAGCGGCGCGCGACTCGGCAGCGCGGCGGAGGAACTCAGCAGCATCCGTCCCAGCCTCAGTGACCCTCCGAGCGATGTATTGAGCACACGCCAGATCTTCATCGGCCTGCCCATCTTCGCCAGTGACCACGAACGTGACGCTGTCACTCCTGTGCGTCCGCAAGAGCCGAGCCGTTGCCTCCGCCACCACGAAGCTGGCACACAGCACCAGCGACGCCTCCTTGACCGCAAGGGCGCCGACCGTCCCTGCCGTGGTTTTCTGCACAACGGTCCGTCCGCCAAGGTCAAGAGACCGCAGCAGGCCCGGCGAGTTGACGGTGTCGAACCCGGGCGCGGGCGGACCGTCTTTGAGCGCCACCCAATCCCGATGGCGCGCCTTGAGCGCCAGGGCCTCGTCCAGCGACTCAGCAAGAACGATCTTTTCCGCCCCCGGGCAAAGGCCCAGGCAGCCACGGTGAAAGCACGCATGACGTCGACCACGACCGCCACGGACGGGGCTTCGGCCAGATCAGTGATACCAAGGAAACGAGCGTCCATCCACTCATGATCGCGCATACCCGACCCGAAGCCTCCAGACAGTGATACGCATCATGTCGACGGTCTCGGAACACAACACCTCCGGCTGCCTGCGTCGCGAAAGTGGCCCGCGGCTACAAGACATGATCATCTACGTCCGGTCGCTGCGCGAACGCGGCGTGGCCGTGCCTTACATCGCAGGGCTGACCAGTCCTGTTCGGTAAGCGATGACGACCAGTTGCGCACGGTCGCGCGCGCCCAGTTTCGCCATCGCGCGGCTGACATGGGTACGCGCGGTCGCCGGGCTGAGAAACAACGCGGCACCGATCTCGTGGTTGCTCAGGCCCTGCCCCACCAGGGCCAGCACTTCGCGCTCGCGCTCGGTCAGCACCGCGAGCCGGTCCTCCGCGGCCCGGGCAGCTGTTCGTCGCGCGGTGAACTGGCCGATAAGGCGTCGGGTGATCCGCGGCGCGAGCAGCGCGTCTCCGGCGGCGACCACCCGGACGGCATGCAGGAGCTCGGCCGGCCCGGCGTCTTTGAGCAGGAAGCCGCTGGCACCGGCCTGCAAGGCGTCGAAGACGTACTCGTCGGTGTCGTAGGTGGTGAGGATGAGGACACGGACCTGCTCCAACCCGTGCGTCCCGGCGATCTGGGCGGTGGCTTGGATCCCGTCCACCTTGGGCATGCGGATGTCCATGAGGACGACGTCGGGGCGGGTGGCGCGGGCCCGTTCGACGGCTTCGGCGCCGTTGGTGGCTTCCCCCACCACAGTGATGTCGTCCTCGAGGTCGAGCAGGACCTTGAACCCGGATCGCACGAGACCCTCGTCGTCGGCGAGCAGCACCTTGATCGGTGGGGCGGCCGCCGCGTTCATGGGCGCGACCCGGTCGGCGCGAGGGGCAGCCGTGCCCTGACTTCGAAACCGCCGCCTGGAATGGGCCCGGCGTCGAGTTCTCCGCCCAGCAGTTGACAGCGCTCGCGCATACCGACGATCCCGCGGCCCGGCTTGGCCGAGCTGCCCGTACCGCTCGGATGCCGGGCCGGTAGGCGCGGATCCGCGGAGTCATCATCTGGGGCGGCACGGCGGCCCTCATCGGTCACGCGGATCTCCAAGGCCTCGATCCCGGGGTTCAGCGCTACCGTCACTTGCGTCGGACCGACGTGGCGGACCACGTTGGTGATCGATTCCTGAACGATTCGGTAGGCGGCACTTCCCACCGCGCTGGGCAACGGCGCCGTGGGCGAGGTCTCCTCGACCTTGATGTCGAGTCCCGCCTCACGTGCCTTGGCGGCCAGTTCGTCGATCTGCCCCAGTCCGGGGTACGGCACCCGCCCGTCGCCGTCACCGTCGTCGTCACGGAGTACCCCGAGGATGGCCCGCATCTCCCGCAGCGCCCGGGAACTGGTCTGCTCAATGGCGCGTAGCGCCTCGCGTGCCATTTGCGGCCGCTTGTCGAGCACGTGCGCGGTGACACCGGACTGGACGTTGATGATCGCTATGGCGTGCGCGACGGTGTCGTGGACCTCGCGCGCGATCCGGAGCCGTTCGGCGCCCACCCGCGCCCGCGCTTCCTCCTCGCGAGTCCGTTCAGCCAACTCGGCGCGCTCCTGGGCTTCGGCCGCGATGACCTGTCGGGACCGGACGGACTCGCCAAGGGCCGCGCTCATGACCGACGCGCCGATCCGGAAGTACACCCAGCCGATGGCGGCGCGTGGCTCGATGTCGGCCGCGGCGACCAGCCAGACGACGGCGAGCACCGAGGTGCCCACACCGGCGATCATCAGCGACCGGCGCCCGTCACCGTAGGCGGCGAGGGTGTAGAGGGCGACGAAGAGCCCGAGCCAGCCGGGCCCGTCCGGGAAGTCCAGGAGGTAGTACACCAAGCTGGCGAGCGCGGCGGTGACGAACACCGGCACCGGCCACCGGCGGCGGACGGCGACGACCAGGCCACTCACGATCAGCAGGACATATCCCAGGTTTCCGAGGTCGGTAAGGGGACGCTGCACCGCCTCTCCGGCATTGCGGACCATCGTGCCCTGAACCTGCATCACGGTGATGAAGAGCGCGAGCAACACCTCCTGCGCCGGCACCGGCAGGCGCAACGACATCACGCGGCGTTCCATGCCGCGATCCTACGGTCCCCGCCCGTGAGAACACTCCGCCCAGACGCGCGGCCGCCTACGACGACGGGCGTACCGAGGCACGAGTCGTCTACGCAGAACTGCGTAGAGGCTGCCATCCGCTGTCGGAGGCCGTGGCCGCCTCGACGGCGCGATGATCGATCCCGAGAAACCCCTCCCAGGCGTTCGCTCGTCACCGGGACCTCGACCGGCATGGGCCGAGTCACCACGCTGCGCACGCTGCCGTCGCCCGTCATTCGACCGAAAGGATGCTCAATGTCCGTCCTGTTGGTGCTTGCCGCGCAGGCGGCCTCGCCAGTCTGTACGTCGCCGGCAGAATGCGCGGGCCAGGGTGTCGATACGTTCCTCGGGACCCCTGCGCGAATCTGGGCCAGCGTGGCCGCAGTGGTGGCGCTGGGCGGCGTGGTCATCGGCTGGCTGGCGATGCGCTCTGTCCGTCGTTTCGGCAACGGCGGGCGGAGGGGAGCCATCGTGGCCCTGGTTGCGGGGCTGATCGGCGGGCTCAATGGCGCGGTGAAACTGGCTGTCGCCGACGGTGGTCTCGGCACCGGCAACGGAGTGTTCGGAGCGGCCGTGGCCCTGGTGCTCGGGCTGGTCGGTGCGGTCCTCGGCGGGCTGGCTCTGGCCCGCTCCCGCCGCACCGAGCTGAGCGGCTGACCTCAGCGAACACAAGCGCACGATCGAGGCTCCGATGGCCGCACACACCTCGATCACCGTTACGGGGGCCGCTTCTCGTGATCTTGTACGCATGTAGGTGCGGGCAGGTGCGGCTGCCCTGCTTGTCCGACACCTACGCCAAGGCCGCGATCAATGGCTGCCGAAAGGTGAACGCCGCGGCTGCAACAGCAGGAGGCTGACGTGTTACACGTGATCGGCGCGGGATTCCCGCGTACCGGAACCAGATCGATGAAGACCGCGCTGGAAAGGCTGGGATTCGGGCCCTGCTATCACATGGCCGAAATCGGGAGCAATCCCCACCACGTCGACCGGTGGCTGCCCGCCGCCTCCGGCCTGCCGCTGGACTGGGACAGCGTGCTCGACGGCTACGGATCCACCCAGGACTGGCCGGCCAGCTTCTTCTGGCGCGAGCAGGCGGAGGTCTACCCGGACGCGAAGGTCGTCCTGACCGTCCGCGATCCGCGTCGCTGGTATGTCAGCATGCAGGCTCTGATCGCCACCCGCCGGGACGTGCCGCCGGATCTGCCTGAAGCGGGGGCCGCGATACTCAGGACGATGGAGAGGCTCCGCCCGGTTCTCGATCTCATCGGAGAGTCCACCTTCGGCGACACCTGGGACTTCCAGCGAGGCATGCCCGACGAAGAGATCGCGGTAGCGGCGTTCCACCGTCACGTGGCCCTTGTCCAGCAGAGTTTGCCCGCGGATCGCCTCCTGGTGTTCGACGTCCGCGAGGGCTGGGAGCCGCTCTGCCGGTTCCTGGGCGTCGACGCTCCCGCCGGCGAGCCGTTCCCGCACCTCAACGACTCCGAGACCATGCAGCGCGCGCTGCGACAACTGTTGACCGATGGCAGCATCGACCCGGCTTTCCTTTCCGGCACGCACGACTGAACGGCATCACCGCGCCTTTCCACAGGACCGTCCTGCGGAGGGGCGCGGAGGTCGCACATGCGATTCCGTGAAACCCCTCCCAGGCGCTCGCGCTCGTCACCGGCCCTCGGCCGGCATAGGCGATCCACCGCGCTGCCGACGCCCGTCATTCGAGAGAAAGAATCCTCATGTCTGTCCGTCACTTGCTGGCCACCGCCGCAGCTACCCTGCTCGGAATGGTGTGGCTCGCCACACCGGCAGCCGCGCACGTTTTGGTCCAGCCCGTCGGTGCTTACACCTTGACCTCCGGCCGCCTCTGGTCCGCGGTGGCCGCGCTGCTGGGGCTGGCCGGCGTCGTCATCGGCGGGTTGGCTCTGGCCCGCTCCGCCGGTCGTATCGGCGCCGGCACCGGGAGACGAGGGGCCATCGTGGCGCTGGTGGCGGGGCTGTCCTGCACGGTCATCGGGGGGCTGGTCGTGGCCGCCGCCGATGGTGGTCCCGGCACCGGCTACGGAATAGTCGGGGGCTATGTGGACCTGGTGGTCGGACCGATCGCCATGGTCCTCGGTGGGCTGGCTCTGGCCCGCTCCCGCCGCACCGCCTGACCCGGCACCGAGCCGGTCACGATTCCCGCCGGCATCGGTCGGTTCATCGCGCCCACCACCTTGCCGAGAGAACCTCTCCCTTCCAGGCCGTCCGGCCCGCCGACGCACGAGCTGAGCGCCGTTTGACTCCGGTGACCAGGACTGACGTCCCAGAGCGAGCGGGAGGGCCGATGCCGTGACCCATCTCAGACGGGATGATCGTGAAACGCTTTCCTGCTGCTGGACGGCTCAAGGTTGGGCGGCGGCCATGACACCGTGTACGGCCTGCTCGATGCGCCGAGCGGCCTGGTCCGGGTCGGGCTGGCCGGCATCCAGCCAGGCGATGACGGCCTCGATCGTCAGGGTGGGGATCAGGTTCGCGGCCCAGTCCAGCCAAGGGCCCGCGGCGATCCTCCTGGCCAGGTTGCGGCGGGCGACCTCGCGGGAGGCGGCGGTCATGGAGTCGATCAGCTCGCGGAAGTCGGGCTCTCGGGCCGCGTAGCGGAACAGCAGCCTGAAGCCGTCGGGGTCGGCGGTGGCAGCGCGCACGAGGGCAGGGAGGGCGCGTTCGTCGAAGTCGTCGGTGCCGGTGGCCTCGGCCAGTCGCACGCACGCCCGGTCGAGCACGGCTCGGTACAGGTCGGCCTTGGAGTCGAAGTGCCGATACAGCATCGCCCGGGTCAGCTCGGCCTCGGCGGCGATGTCGTCAAGGCCGGTGGCGGCGTAGCCGGCGCGGGCGAAGGCGCGGGTGGCGGCGTCCAGGATCTGCTCACGCCGCTCGGCGCGCCGCAGCCGCCGCACCGGGGAAGCCGGGACAGCCTCAGGGCCGGTGTCGCCTGCGTCGGGAGTGCTCATCCCACCTCCACTTGTAGAAGCAGAAGTATACATGTAGCTTTTTAGACATTGAAGTATACAAATCTGCGTCTACCTCCTGGGGGAGTCGTGTCCGAACCCGTCCGACTGCCGTTCCAGCAGCCCGGCCCGATGCAGCCGGCGCCGCGGCTGCGCCGGCTGCAGGCCCAAGGCCCGATCCACGCCATCCGCACCGCCGTCGGCGACCCGGCCTGGCTGGTGACCGGATATGAGCAGGTACGCGCTCTGCTGGATGACGACCGGCTCGGCCGCGCCCACCGCGAGCCCGACCGCGCCTCCCGCACCGGCGAGTCAGCGCTGTTCGGCGGCCCGCTGGGCGACTTCGACACCGAACAGGCCGACCACCGGCGGATGCGCTCGCTGCTGCAGCCGCACTTCTCGCCCAAGCGCATGCGCGCGCTGCGCGGCCGCGTCGAGACGCTCGCGGCGAACCTGCTGGACGAGATGGCCGCCGCCGGTCCGCCCGCCGACCTGCACGCCGCACTCGCCCTGCCGCTACCGATCGCGGTCATCTGCGAGTTGCTCGGCGTCCCGTTCGAGGACCGGGCACAGTTTCGCGCCTGGACGCAGGCAGCCGCCGACATCACCGACCGGGCCCGCTCCGAGCAGGGGCTGGCCGAGCTGTTCAGCTACGGGCAGCAACTGGTGGCCCGCAAGCGCGCCGCAGGGGAAGTGGACGCCGATGTGATCTCCCGGCTGGCCGCCACCGACGGCGTCAGCGACGACGATGCCGCCGCGATGGGCATGACGCTGCTGTTCGCCGGGCACGAGACCACGGTCACCGTGATCGGCAACGGCGCGCTGTGGCTGTTGACCACTCCCGGCCAGTGGGCGGCCCTCGTGGACGACCCGTCCCGGATCGACGCCGCCGTGGAAGAGATTCTGCGCGCGCCTGGTCTAGGTGGCAGCGGTATCCCCCGCTACGCCCGCATCGACCTGGTGATCGCCGGAGTCCACGTACGGGAAGGGGACCTGGTGCTGCTGGACACCGGCGCGGCCAACCACGACGTCGCCGTCTTCGCCGACCCCGACCGATTCGACCTCGACCGGCCGCCGGCACCGCACCTGACCTTCGGCCACGGCGCCCGCTACTGCATCGGCGCGCCACTGGCCCGCATCGAGCTGCAGGCCGTCTTCTCCCAGCTCGTCGCCCGCTTCCCCACCCTGAAGCTCGGCTGCGCGGTGGAGGAGCTGACCTTCAACCCGAACGTGCTCACCGGCGGCCTCACCGCCCTGCCCGTCACCTGGTGACCACCATGGCGAGACGAACGTACGGCGGCCGATCTTCGGCCGGAGGTATCCCAAGATGGCCGCCGCCATGGACGAAGGCGGCATGACCGAACGCCGCCGATCGCTGCCGGCGGGCCTGACCGATGAGGTGGTCGAGGTCGGCGCCGGGCACGGCGGCAACTTCGCGCATTACCCGGCCGAGGTGGCACGGGTGGTGGCGGCGGGGCCGGAACAGCGGTTGCGCGAGCAGGCGCAGGGGTGCTGCTCGCCTACCTCGGAGAATTTCCCTATGATCGGCCGCCCGACGCCCACTCGCATACGCACCGCCTACCGCTTCGAGATGCGCGCCGCCCGCACCGCCACCGCGCGCCCGGCCGCTACCCCGACGGCAACACCGGCCGTGCCACCGTCGGGCTCACCCCACCCATGCTCATCCCCGAGGACCTGGCCCTCCTGCTACAGGCCGTCAACTGACGCTGCGGCCTGTGATGAACCCCGCCCGCTCCGCCTTGCTGACCTTCGTCGGACGATCCTTGGTGGTCAGCACACCCATCGAAATTCCATCAAATGGGTTTGATGTATTATCCGAAGCATGGTGCCCGGTCAAACCGTTCCGCCCACATTCGTCCAGTTGGCCGCCCATGAGGTGCGCTGGCGGCTCCTGAGCGAACTGGCGCGCAGCGACCTGCGCGTACGGGAGCTCGTCGCCCTGCTCGGCCAGCCGCAGAACCTCATCTCCTACCATCTGCGGCTGCTGCGCTCGGCCGGGCTGGTCGAGGCCCGCCGCAGCAGCTTCGACGGCCGCGACAGCTACTACCACCTGGACCTGGAGAGCTGTGCGCAGGCACTGGCCGCCGCCGGTGCCGCGCTGCACCCCGCGCTGCGGCTGCTCCCCACCGAGCCCGCGAAAGCGGCAGGAACAACCGCGGCCGAAACATCAGCGGTGCCTTCCGTGCTGTTCATGTGCACCGGTAACAGCGCCCGTTCACCCATCGCCGAGGCCCTGCTGCGCCACCGCGTCGGCAACCGCGCCGAGGTGACCAGCGCCGGCAGTCACCCCAAAGCGCACCTGCACCCCGACGCCGTGCGGGTGCTGCGCCGGCAGTACGGCATCGACATCGCCGACCAGCGTCCACGGCATCTGGACACGATGACCGGCCGCCCCTTCGACTATGTGATCAGCCTGTGCGACAAGGTCCGCGAGGTCCGCCGCGACTTCGACGATCACTCGCAACGCCTGCACTGGAGCATCCCCGACCCCGCCGCCGCCAACGGCGACACCACGGCCCGGGACAGCTGTCCCGCCTTCGACCGCGCCGCCGCGGAGATCGACACCCGCATCCGATACCTGCAACCCGTCCTTCTGCCCACCCCGCACCGGGAGGTCCAGCCATGACAGCAGCCGACCAGGTCGCTAGCGTCCGTTACATCGTCGACGACGTCCGAGCGGCCATCGACTTCTACACCACCCATCTCGGCTTCACCCTGAACTTCAGCGCGGCGCCCGCTTTCGCCGACGTGGTACGCGGGCCGCTGCGGTTGTTGCTGTCCGGGCCCACCAGCTCCGGCGCCCGCGCCACCCCCGACCAGGCCGCCGGCGCCGGCCGCAACCGCATCCACCTGGTCGTCGACGACCTGGACACCGAGATCGCCCGGCTGCGCGACGCAGGCCTGTCATTCCACAGCGACGTGGTCTCCGGCCCCGGCGGACGCCAGATCCTGCTCGCCGACCCCGCCGGCAACCTGATCGAACTGTTCCAGTCCGCCAGTCGGCCCGGGCCCACCCCCTGAGCAACGCCTCTACGCGACGGCCCCTCGGCCTCGTGCTCCATGGGTGGGCCGGCGGGCCACCGACCGGCTCGCCCGCTGACCTCGTGCTCGGCCCCGTCCACATGCTTGCCCGACCGCAGACGAACTCGCTCACCACCGCCGCCATGACAGCCTCGCCGTCGGGCACCCGGCAGATGCCGCGCACCGAGGAGTCCCTGCCTTTGCCCTCCCGGCCGGGACCGCCATCGCCTGTGCCACATCCGAACCACCCGTCCGTCCCGCCTGCTCGGCTCCCCACGCCCGCCATCTGGTTGCAAGCTACAACGATTTTAGTTGTATAGTCGAACCATGTCGGAGGAGATGCAGTTGCTGGAGACCGTGGCGCGGTTCGTCCGAGCCTTTGGTCTTCATCAACCCGACCAGACCCCTTGCGGGCAGCCCATCCCGGTATCGGAGGCTCACGCACTGGGCGAGCTTGCCCGGGACGGCGCTTTGCGGCAGAGCGACCTGGCGCACCGGCTCCGCCTGGAGAAGAGCAGCACCAGCCGCCTGGTCACCCAGCTCATCAACCGCGGCTGGGCCGAGCGCACCCCTGCCCCGGACGACGGGCGGGGCGTGCTCGTCCAGCTCACCCCGCAAGGAGTGAACGCCGCGGAGCAGCTGGCCAAGGCCAGGGCGAAGCGGTTCTCCGCCATTTTGGACCGTGTTCCCGAGGGCGAACGCGCTGACGTGTTGCGCGCCCTGACCATCCTCACGGAGGCCATCGATGAAACTTAGGAACCATCGCGTGCAGGCACTCGTCGCCGCGCTCGCGGCCGTTGTCGTCGCTGCGACGGCGTACGTTCTCATCAACCGGGGCGATCAGCAGGCGCTGGCCGCCCGGCAGGCGGAGATCGCGGCCAGGAGCCGGAAGGTGATGCCGTTCGATCTGGAGCGCACCACGCACCGGTTCGCCAAGGCCGCCACCGGCGGCACGCAGACGGTCACCTCGGACGATGCGGCCGACGCCCAGCAGGTCAAGCTGATCCGCGAGCACCTGACCGCCGAGGCGGCGGGCTTCAGCAAGGGCGACTACGGTGACCCCGCCTCCATCCACGGCGGCGAGATGCCGGGCCTGCGCGACCTCGAACAAGGCCACAGCCGCATCGACATCCGCTACACCGAGGTGCCCGCGGGTGCCCGGATCACCTACACCTCCACCGACCCGGCTCTGGTCAACGCGCTGCACGCCTGGTTCGACGCCCAGGTCACCGACCACGGCCAGCACGCCGAACACAGCTGACCTCACACCCCAGACTCCTCTTTCCACCGGATCCACCTATTCTGCGCATACCATGCCCAGGTATGGTTCAAATGTCACCCGCCCCGGCGCCTCCAAAGGACGCCGTACGGGCAAGGGCCGGCACTTCATCGTCGACCCGGTCAACTCTCTTCGCCACACAGTCGATTACCCGCCGGTGCATCGGAGTCCCGTCGGCCAAAACGCACGAAGGTCCTTCGGAGGCTTGCATTCGGTACCCAGGTACAGGCTTACCGTCGAGGCATGACTCAGAACATCGCCCTTGACCAGGAATGGGTGCCCTCAGCCTGCACCCTGCCCACCCCCGAGCAGCCGCTGCGGGTGGCCGAACTCGACGCCTTGTTCGCCGAGGCGGTGCAGGCTCTGTCTCGGCCGGAACGCACCCGGCTACGCCTGGAGCTCGTCTTCACCCCCGACATCGCCGCCCGCGCCGCCGAACTGATGGCACGGGAGAATGGTTGCTGCTCGTTCTTCACCTTCACCCTCACCATCTCCGACGGCAGCCTGGCGCTGGTGGTGGGGGTGCCGCCGGAACAGACCGAGGTATTGGACGCGCTACAGGCCCGCGTGGGCGCGGCGGCGTCCGCATGACGAGGACGTACTGCAAGCCCGCCAGGGAAGGAAAGTGATGGATCACATCACGCGTGAGGAGTTGCGCGCGCTGCCGGCCCCACCCGGTCACATGCTGGCGATGAGTTTGTCCACCCTCTCGTCGACGCTGCGGAACGGGTCCTTGCACAGCACGGTGCGCTGCGCCTGGTCGTTGAGCTTCAGGTGCACCCAGTCGACGGTGAAGTCGCGCCGCTTCTCCTGCGCCCTGCGGATGAACTCGCCGCGCAGCCGCGCCCTGGTCGTCTGCGGCGGCACCGACTTGGCCTCGAAGATCTTGATGTCGGAGGCCACCCGCTCCACCGCGCCGCGCCGCTGCAGCAGGTAGAACAGCCCGCGCTTACGGTGCACGTCGTGGTAGGCAAGGTCGAGCTGGGCCACCCGGGGCGAGGACAGCGGCAGGTCGTACTTCTTCCGGTACCGCTCGATGAGCTGGTACTTGGTGACCCAGTCGATCTCCCGGGACACCGTGTCCAGGTCGCCGGTCTCCACCGCCCGCAGGGTGCGCTCCCACAGCTCCAGCACCCTCCGCGCGATCACGTCGCCGCCCCGCCGATCCACGAAGTCCTTGGCCTTGCCCAGGTACTCCTGCTGGATCTCCAGCGACGACGCCTCACGCCCGTTGGCCAGCCGGACCCGCCGCCGCCCGGTCATGTCGTGCGAGACCTCGCGGATCGCCCGAATCGGGTTCTCCAGGCTCATGTCGCGCATCACGATCCCGGCCTCCACCATGCGCAGCACCAGATCGGTCGCGCCGACCTTGAGCAACATCGTGGTCTCGCTCATGTTCGAGTCGCCGACGATGACGTGCAGGCGGCGGAACCGCTCGGCGTCGCCGTGCGGCTCGTCACGGGTGTTGATGATCGGCCGGGACCGGGTCGTCGCCGACGACACCCCCTCCCAGATGTGCTCGGCGCGCTGCGACAAGCAGTAGACCGCGCCCCGCGGGGTCTGCAGCACCTTCCCCGCGCCGCAGATGATCTGCCGGGTGACCAGGAACGGGATCAGTACATCGGCCAGCCGCCCGAACTCCCCTTGCCGGCCCACACAGTAGTTCTCATGGCAGCCGTAGGAGTTGCCGGCCGAGTCGGTGTTGTTCTTGAACAGGTAGATGTCGCCGGCGATGCCCTCCTCGCGGAGCCGCTTCTCGGCGTCGACCAGCAGCCCCTCCAGGATCCGCTCCCCGGCCTTGTCATGGGTGACCAGCTCCACGACGTTGTCGCACTCGGGGGTGGCGTACTCGGGATGGCTTCCCACGTCCAGATACAGGCGGGCGCCGTTGGGCAGGAACACGTTGCTCGACCGGCCCCAGGACACCACCCGCCGGAACAGGTAGCGCGCCACCTCGTCCGGAGACAGCCTGCGTTGACCCCGGAACGTGCACGTGACACCGTACTCGTTCTCCAGACCGAAGATGCGTCGATCCACTACCTCACACCATTCTCCCGGCCCGCGACGGGGAGATCTTCTTTCGCCGGACCCGGCCGGGGATCGATGTGTGGGTACCCGGAAAACCGACAACACATGCGCCACGAGGCCGGCTTGCAATGGAGTCTGGCTGGAGCACGCCGCGGCCCTTGCCGGACGATCAAGGACGATGATCCTTCCCACACCGGCGGGGATCACATCCCAGCGTGCCAAGCCATCCCCTCCGCGAGCTGCATCGGTTGACGCAGGGCCGGCCGCAGCGCCCAGGTTGGCGATCGTCGATCGACCTCCTGCACGTCAATCCCCTCAAACCGTGGAGACGGTCCTATGCCACAGCGGCCCTCAGCAGGGCTGCTGATGTCTGCTTCTGCTCGATGAGCCGAGGCGATCGGTGACCTCGCCTTCCAGCGGGGGCTGCAGCACCCCCCACCGCGGGTCCGCGGTCACGTCGAGACGGCCGTGCGCGACCACTGCTGATTGGTGCCGGTGTTGCACGGATACTGCTTGAGGATCACGCCGTCCGCGGTCGATGCGGACGGTACGTCCACGCATTTGCTGCTGTGTCGTGCCCGGAGCTGGAAGTAGCTGCCGTTGGCGACCATCTGGAACTGCTGGTTGGTGCCCGTGCCGCAGGTGTACTGGATGAGCTCGGCACCGTCGGCGGTCGAAGCGCTCACCACATCAAGGCACTTTCCGCTGTGGCGGCTGACGATGCGCCAGTAGCCGCTGCCGGCGTCCTGGAACTGCCACTGCTGCCACGCGTTGCCGCCGTACGTGTACTGGCCGACGCGCGCACCGTTGTCGGTGTTCGGTTGCTGGACGTCCATGGCCTTGCCGCTGTGGCGCGCGTTTATCGTGTAGACCGTCGGCGGAGGGGTGGGACCGCCGATGGTGTCGCCCCAGCCATATCGGATCCGGTCAGCGCCGGAGGCGTTGCGGACGGTCAGGTTGAGATTGGTGCCGCTGCCGCTCAGGGCGTACATCGAGTACCAGTCGTAGCCGATGTTGCCCGGCTTGCCGCCGAGGGCGGGCCAGTAGGTGCCGCCCATCTGGTTGTCGCGCATGACTTGGGCCATGGCGCGGATATGGCGCACGAAGTTGTCGGTGCTGTTGGCGTCGCCGTAGTTGAGGCCGGTAGACATCGGTGCGCCGAACTCGGTCGCGACCGCGCGGGAGGCGCAGTTGCCCAGACGCGTCTGAATGTGGGTTCGGAAGGCGTCGTAGGTCATCGCGCCGTAGAAGAAGGCGTAATGGTGGAAGGACAGCAGCGTCGAGTTGAAGCGGCTGTCGTTGCAGACGTCCCGCAGGTCCTGGCTGTAGCCGGTGCCGCTGATGAGCACCCGGTTCGCCGGTGCCGAATAGTGGTAGGCCAGCCAGTTGGCGGCGACGTCGCGCCACTCGGCCGAGGTGTAGCCGTGCGGCTCGTTCATCGGCTCGAAGTAGACGTTGCTGTTCGAGCCGTACGTGTTGGTCACGCTGGACCACATCGTGTTCCAAGCGGCGAGGTTCGTGATCTTGCCGCCGGAGGCGGCGCCGTCCTCCCAATAGGCGAGGATGACCTTGAAGCCACGAGCGGTGGCGGCGTCAATGGCTCCGCGGTAGGCGTTCCACCAGGTCGTGTTGGCCACAGTGTGAGTGTTGATAGGCAGCCGGACGGTGTTGACCCCCATGGTGGAGGCCATGTCGTCGTAGAGGGCGTCGGCCTTGGCCCGTACCGTCGCGTTGCTGTCGGACTGGCTCAGGCCCTGCACGACGAGCGTACCGGTGCTGAAGTTGTCACCCAGCACGGCCCAGTTCATGCCTCGGAATTGGCTGGTGGCGGCATTGGCCGGCGGCGCGGGAATGACGAGGGCCGCCACTGCGGCGAGCGCGGTCACCAGAAGAGGGACCAGCGACCGGCGCAACGACCGGGTGCTCCGCGACGGTCCAGACGAGTAAGCGTCAGACGTGGTCGGTGTCATGAAATTCCCATCACTAGATCTGAGTTCCTGGGTCTGTGAAGATCATGTTGCTGACGTACGTCCGGGCCGCATCGTGCTGCTCCAGGAGCAGGGCCGGCGGCCCCCGGCCCGGGCTGCACCGATCGCTGTGCGACGCTCCCTGCCACCGGAGGAATCAGCTGGTGATCCGGAAGGTGGCGTCCGCGCGACCGGTGGCCGTGCTGATCGGATCCAGGCGAAGCAGGTAGTTGGAATGGCGGATGTACCGGTCCGGGAAGTTGTACGACTGGAACGACGCCGCCGAGGAGTCGGCCAGGCCCGCCACCCGGCGGAAGGTCGCGTCCCCGCGGAAGGTGGCGGTGCCGTCATACTTGGCCAGAACGAAGTCGTAGTCGTAGTGCCGCAGGTACCAGCCGGGGAAGTTCGACGACTCAAGCGACACCCCCGCCGGGTCGGCCAGGCCCGGCACGATACGCCACTGCGAGTCGGCGAGCGGGCTCACGTTCGGGTCGATACGGACATCGAAGTTGCTGTGCCGCAGGTAGCGGTCGGGGAAGTTGACCGACTGCAGGCGCCGGGTACCGGCCGAGGCGGGACCGCCCCACTTGGCCTGCAGCGCGGTGAGCTCCGCCTGGGTGATGCCAATGATCGAACCGTGCCGTTTGCGACTGGCGCCGAGCGCGTATTCCGAGGCGACGCGGACGCGGTAGCCGCTGGGAGCGGCGAGATTGGTCGTGGTCAGCGGAAGGTAGCCGCGGCCCGCGGCGTACTGGTCGACCCACAGGCCCCACTCGTCGCGGCCGTTGTACTGGTGCAGGATCGGGCCTTCGACCTGCGCGCCCGTGTAGCCGAGGTGGGAGATGTCGCCGAGCCGGGTCCAGCCGGTGAGGATCTGGTTGCTGCCCTCGATCGTGATCTGACCGTCGCCGGACGCGCGGATGTAGCGGTAGCCGCCAACGCTGCCCGGGATCTCCAGGATCTGCGTGTCGATGATGCCCTGGGTGCCCGGCCGGTCGATGTAGAGTTGCGCGGCGGTGAACGTGCGGAAGTCGCGGGTGCGGGAGTAGTAGATGCGGGCTTTGTCGACACCGTTCCGCGGCGAGATCGTCGCCCAGTAGACGACGTAGTCACCGCTCGCCGGGTCGTAGATCGCCTCGGGCGCCCACGCGCAGCCGGCGTCGGGTATGGTCCCGGCGACGTTCACCAGGCGCGGCGCCGACCAGGTGACGAGGTCAGGTGACTCCCATACGACGAGCGAGGTGCTGCCATCGTGCTGGGCGACGTCCCAGCCCTTGCCGGCGGCGATACGCAGGTCGGTGGCGATCAGATAGAACCGGTCGCCGGACGGCGCACGGACGATGGCGGGGTCGCGGACGCCGAGTTCGCCGATGCTGGAGGTAAGCACCGGCAGCGAACTGTTGAGATCGGTCCAGTGCAGGCCGTCGGTGCTGGTGGCGAAGTAGATCTGCTCGCCGTTGGCGCTCTCGCCGGTGAAGTGCGCCATCAGATAGGCGGTGTAGGCGGCGGCGGCCTTGGCAGAGCGTTCGAGAACGGTGAGGCCGAGGGCGAGCAGCAGGGCGCCGGCCAGGCCGATCAGCGCCGTTCGCCGTAAGAGGTGTGTCATGGTCGCTCCGAGGGTGCGGTGGGGTCAGGAGGAGGTGCGGGTCCACTGCTGGTTGGTGCCGCGACCGCAGGTGTACTGCGGGTGTCGGCTCCGTCGGCGGTCGAGGCGCCGGACACGTCCCGGCATGTGCCGCTGTGCCGCGCCGTGGTCCGGTACGACGGCGCCGTTCACGCGGCCGCCCCGCGCGCGCCCACCGGTCGCCCATGTAGAGACTTGTCGTCGAGGTGCCCTGCACCGGCTGGATGCAGGCGGGCGCGTCGCCTACGTCGGTCCACGCGGTCCACGGGCCGGAGACGCCGGCGGCCGTGGCGTACCTCGCTTGATCGGGGCTCCATCCGGTGGCCGCGCCGGAGCTGACCACCAAGTGGATGGCGTAGCCGTCGCCGGACTGGTGCGGACGCTGAGGCCGGCGGTGCGGCCGTGCCGGCGGCGACCGAGCTCAACAGGACCACGACTGGCGGGGTGAGCTTTGGGCGCAGGGACACGGGACCACCCTCCGGAATCCGCGGCATAAACGTTTGTTAGCGTTAACAAAGAGCTGTGAGTCCCACGAAGAGCCTGAGACAGGATCCCCCTGTGGGAACTGGGACGACCGGATTGCGCGCGACGTTTGAGGCGTCTTGCCGCAGAGCGTTTACGTAACCTTCTGACTTGTCAAGAGGCGGCCGGGAAAAGGGGGAATACGCTTTCCGTGCACCAGCGCGGACAATGGACCAATCTGACGTGATCACTCAAATGCTGGGCGCCTCGACGTTGCACCGGCGCTTTGCCGTCGGCATTGATCACCTGTCACCCACATCGACGTATCGCTCAGCCACGCCTATAACAGGGCCAGTGGTGTCGGAGGCGAAGTTCGTCACGACGTTGCCCGGGTAGAAGCAGGCCGCCGAGATCTCCCACAGCGCCTTCTTCCGCTACTTCCACCCCGAGGAAGAGGCCCTTTTCGGCCCGGCGGCCGACGCGGGCACGAACTCCTCCGCCCCGTGATAGCCCGCCGCCTCGGAGCCGACCCGGCCGACACCCGCGCTGGCCAGATCGCGGTGCCGGCGAAGGACGGTGTCCGGGCGGAGGAGTAGCCGGAGCCCGCCAAGGACCATCCCGGCCGTGTCGCGCACGGATCCGGGCGGCAGGGTCGGCGAGCCGGCCGGAGGCCGGACCGCGCGGGTCCGCGCCTTCGCCCGGGCGGCGGCCGACCTGATGGCCGGTCAGCCCATCGAGATGAGGATGGGCGCGACGTATCGCCCGCGGTCGCCCGGGTGTCGGTGGGCGCCGTAGACCATCGTCGGCAGGGCCGCGGGTCCCTCGGTGGGCCCCAGCCCAGTGAGCCACGGGCGCAGGCCCGGGTAGGCGTCCAGCAGGTCGATCCGCACGTCGCGGTCGGCGCCGTGGGCGGCGGCCAGGATGAGTTCGCGGGCGGCTTCCTCCGAGGGCGCGACGACGGGCCCGATGACACAGTGGGGGCCGGCGTTCCAGGCCACGGCGAAGCCGCCGTCGGTGACGATCGTGCGCTCGGCCGTGGCCAGCAGGGCGGTCAGCGCCTTGCTCCGGTCGGCCCCGGTGACCTCGGCGTCCAGGTCGAGGAGCGCGGCGTGGTCGTCCGGTGTCGCCACGCGGACTCCTGACGACCACGCCGCCCCCTCCATCGGGCCCATAGTGATCGTCAGGCTGCCCGTGGGCCGGAAGCCCAGCCGCTCGTAGACAGGGCGCCCGAACCGGGTCGCGGTCAGCTCCACGATGCGGTCTCCGGCGGCCTCCAGGGCGTGCTCCATCAGCCGCGTGCCGAGCCCCTGCCTGCCGTACCTGCTGGCGACCAACATCATGCCGACGCCGGCCAGCGAGTCGCCGTAGCGGGTCACCACGACGCACCCGGCCAGGCCGTCGCCGTCGGCAGCGTCGATGGCGTAGACCTCACCCGTCTCGAACATCAGCCGCCATTTGGCCTCGTCGGTGGACCACTCGCGGTCGCTCTCGAGCCGCTGGCACAGGGGCAGTTCCTCGGGACCGAGAAGTCGAATATCACTCACGGGCGAGAACCTACTCTGTCGGCCACCCCGGCACAGCCCGGGAAGCATCAGAGCCTGTACGGAGTCGAGATCACAGGGATGGCCTGCGCTCCGGTCTGCGGTTCTGGCCCAACTACTGGGCGCCCTAACCCTCCCGCTCAACCGCGCCCTCAACAACTCCTCTTCCCCCGCCCCAACCACAGCGATACAGCGCCCCCAGGGGCAGACTGGCAACCAGGTCATCGATACGACAGTGACCGCGCCTCCCCGTCGACACGCCGGACGATGGCCATCTGTTCCGCCCATGGGGCGACGTCAGTGGCCGTAAGGGGGTCGGAGACGACGTCGACCGCGATCCGTCCGTAGATCTCACCGGACTCCCGGTGCACCGCCGTCGCCGAAGAGTTTGTCGGCCTGGGGGGCCGGAACCCCATGAACATCCAGTACGGCGCCGCACCGAGCAGCAGCGAGCCCGCTGCCCGGATCCGCCCCAGCTTGCAGGCTTCGAACGCGGCGTCGATCGGCAGCACCAGCGGGTTACCGTCCGAGGCCGAGTCGTGGCCGTCGAGGGACATGACGGCGCGGGCCACGAACTTGGCCATGCCTACTTGGCCATGCCTACTTGGCCATGCCTACGAGCCTGCCTCGTCGGCGTCGATCACGCGCCCGAGGTTGTCGAGCTCGTTGGCGCGGCCGGCGGCCAGCCGCTCGGTCCATTCCTTGTCGTGCATCGCGTCCGCCGTCATCGTGACGCGTACGCCGTCCTCGACGGTCTCGAGCTCGACCACGGTGAGGAAGTCGTACGGGTCCACGCCGGGGATGAAGTCGGCGAGCGAGGTGTAGGAGAGCCGGCCCGGCTCCGACACCTCGACGAACTTCTTGCGGGATTGGGTGCTCAGCGGCATCCCATGGCTTTCCATGAACGCGATCTGCTCCGGCGCCGTGGCGGTCATCGTGTAGATGAGGTCGCCGCCGGGCCGCAGGTCGAGCTTGCCGACCTCGATGGTGAAGCCGTCAGGCGACCACCAGGAGGCGATGCCCTCGGGGGTGGTCCACAGCCGCCAGACGTGCTCGGGGGTGGTCGAGTAGGTACGCGTGATACGCACGCTCTCGTTGACCAGTGTCATGATGTGCTCCCTATCAAGTGGGTGATGAAACCCAACCCTGCACCCCCGGCGGCCAGGACAAACAGATACAGATGTCACCAAGAACCTCTAACAAAATGATCTAGGAATAGTGCTGATCGTCTCTGAGTTGATCACGGCGTGAGGGCACACAGCCGCCGTGGATCGTGCCGGATGAGTTGTCGACAGTTCCCACCTCCGGGCGCTGAAGGGCGGCCCAGAACGGGTCCGGGCCCGGTCGATCGTGGCAAGACGTGCTCCAAGCAAGGCAGCGGCTGTCCGGCTCGGCGCCGCGGAGCTTCGGGAAGTCCTCGGCATCGGAGTCGCAGGATCCTTCCCCCTACGCCGCTGAGCGCCGGAGACCGTGGCTGCCACGACTGCCCCGCCGTCGGCGGGTGGCCACACGATCGGCCGGCTCGGGAATCGTGCAGCCGATCCCGCGTGAACGCAGATGCGCACGGATCGCCCGGGAGGAGTACGCCTTGTCAGCGCGGACGATCTCGGGCCGTGTCCTGGGCCGGCCGGAGCACCCGGATCGCGGCCATGACAGCGGGGAACTGCGGCGCGTCGCCGCGCTGCCCAGCCGTCAGCACCAGCGCCAGGAGCCGCTGCCCCTGCTCACACGCCAGGTGCAGCTTGGTCGACAGACCACCGCGGAACGCCCGAGAGCGTGATCGGCAGGCTCGGCCCGCACCCCGCAGGGCGGCTCGGCCCGCAGCTCGCCGCGTCGGGATGCGCCTGCCGCGTGCTGATGGGCCCGGCAGATCGTGGAGTCCACTCCGGCCTGCCGGCCGATCAAGCCGACGGCATCGGCCAGAGTCTGCAAACGGGTGAGAACCTGCTGCCAGATGCCGCGCGCTGCCAGCGGCGAGACAGGCTGTAGACCGCCCGCCAAGAGCCGTAGCACTCCGGCACATCCCGCCACGTCGCGCCGACCCGCACCCGCCAGCGGATCCCGTCGATGAGCTGGCGCTTGATCCACTGCGACGGCCGACCTGGCTACGACACGCCCTTGATCACACTTCGAGACAGGCTCCAGCGCCCATGGCATGGGCGACTGCTACCGCAGCCAACCCAGTGGCATGTCCGCCTTCCGCGCTTCCCCGAGCCAGGCGTGTGATGCCCGGCTACCACGACGGTCGGGTACGTCACCCAAACCACGTGCCGGCTTACCGGAGCGGAACACCCGCTCGATACAGATGCCGGCCAGGTGCGGGAGGAAGACTTCCAGCAGCTCCAAGACGATCACTAAAGCGCGTTCACTGTCAGTCGGCGGTGCCGGCGACGGCGATGACCTTGCCGATGCGGCCCCGGACCGCAGCGGCCAGATGCTCGGCGCCATGATGGAGGCCAGGCAGGGCACCTTCGCCATCGACAAGATCCACGGTTCCATGGGCAACGGCGACCTGGTCGAGACGACCTGGTAGTACGCCGCCGGGTCGGGTCACGGCCGCGTTCGCCGACGGTTTCCTGACGTGCGGCGGCGCCGCTCGCGATCAGTGCGCCAGCGAGGACGAATGTGGTGCGACGTCCGTGAGGAGGTCGCGGTGAAGTCCGATCGTGGAAAGGCCGGCGCATTGAACCTGTCCAGCGGGGTTGTGAGGGGTGGTCGGCGCCATGTCGGGGCACCGCTCGCCCTGTTGCCCGAGCGGTGCCCCGACAGGTCTCGTGTCAGACGCGGCGCCGGGCGAAGCGTTGGTTGGGGCTGCCGTCGTAGGTGTATTGGGCGATGCGGGCGCCGTCGGCGGTGGAGTGTTCCCAGACGTCCATGGCCAGGCCGGAGTCCCTGTTGACGAGGCTGATGACGTCACCGCCGTGGTCGACCACGCGCCACTGCTGGCCGGTGGCGCCGGTGTCGGTCTGTTGGACGATGTCCGTGCCGGCCGCGGTGCCCGTGGGCTGGAGGAACAGTCCGCTGTGCCGGGCCTTGACGCGGACGTGGCCGTCGCCGGAGTCGGCGAACTCGAACTGCTGGTTGGGGCGGCTGTTGGTGGTCCACTGGATGAGCCGTGCGCCGGCGGCGGTGGAGGCCTCGTTGATGTCGGCGGCCTTGCCGCTGTGCTGGGCCACCAGGGTGTAGGCGGCCGGGCCGCCGGGCGAGTCACCCAGCTGGGCTTCCCACCTGGTGTTGGGCCCGGCTGCGTCGGCCGGGAGGCGGTCGCGGGCGGCTGTGTCGCCGTACATGGTCCAGCGGGCCCAGTCGACGACGGTGTTCGGGAAGCGGTTGTCGCTCCAGAAGCTGGTGTGGCTGCCGCCGACGAAGGTGAGGAACGCCTTGGGCCAGGTCATCTCCGTGTATGCCTGCCGGGCCGAGGAGTACGACGTGGTCGAGTCGCGGTCACCGTGGACGAACAGGACTTTGGCCGAGACCGAGGCGGCGGGGTTGCCCATGTCTACGCAGGACTGCGGGTTGGCGGAGATGATCCGGCTGTCGGGCCAGGCGGTCAGCAGGCCGTGGGTGGTCATGCCGCCCAGGGAGTGGCCTGACACTCCGACGCCGATGCCGGTGTTGATGTGTCCGGCCAGCGGTCCGCTCGAGTTGAGGGCGAGGGTCTGGGTGAGGATCTGCGAGACGTCCTTGGAGGTGTTGCCGTTGTTGACGTCGTTGAAGTTGTGGTTGAAATACGGGGCGGGAACGATGAAGCCCGCCGCGGCAAGGGCCCGGATGATGAACAGGGAGTTCTGCGGGCTGCTGCCGTAGCCGTGGGTGAAGTTGTAGACGGGGAAGACACCGTTCGCGACCGGGGCGTTCGTGACCGGGTTGCCACCGGGGGTGCCGGTGGCGGGATAGTAGACATAGGTGGTGCACGGGCGGCTGCCGCGGGTCCAGTCATACCGGCGCACGCCGACCGCGAACGGCGTGGTCGGCGCCGTGTCCAGCGGCCCGACGCCGGCGAGCGCCTGCCCCGCGCCGAGCAGGGACAGGCCGAGGCCCGCCGCTCCGGCCGCGCTCACGCTGAGAAATGTCCGCCGTTGCATGGTCATGGATGACTCCTTGGGTGTATGGAGGGGAGTTCGGTTGGGTGCGTCCGGTCGGCAGGTCGGCTGGACGCGCGGCGCGAAGCGGGTGTGGGTGCTCCTGCCACCCGCGAGGGGCGACAGGAGCGTTGTGCGCGTTGTCAGGGGAGCCAGCCGATGTTGGGTTGAGGCGGCCGTTCTGGTCGAAGACGGCCTGGTTCTCCCAGGCGTTGCCGGAGTTGTCGATGTCGGCCGGGTTCCAGCCGTTGCCGGGCACGGCGTACCAGGTGGGCTCCCAGGAGAAGATCCCGCTCGCACCGGCGTTGCGGGCGGCGTTCTGCACGGCGGCGAAGTCGGCCCTGGTGAACGGGTAGGCGGTCTCGGCGAGGATGACCGGCTTGCCGTACCGTGACCGCAGGTCGGAGACCACGTCAGCCATGGTCGACATGGCTGCCGTGCCAGTTGCGGTAGTAGGGCCGCGCGGTGACGTCCCACTGCTCCGGTGTACGGCGCGGCCGGCTGGTCGCAGACGGTCGAGTCGCCCGCCAGGTACAGCACCGGCCCGCTCGCCGCGGCCAGCCCGATCCCGTTCAGCTTCGGTGCCGTCCCTGAGAGCACCAGGTCAAGCCCGGGCGTTCCGGTGCCGCCCTGCCCGGTCGGCTGGCGCACGTTCAACGTGAACGAATTCCTCGCGTACGATCCCGCCGCCGTGGACACGGCGGGCAGCACCGTACGGCGGGCTTCCGCCTGCGCTCCGGTCATCCCCGCGGCGTTCGCGTCACCCAGGACCACCGTCACGTCGAAGTGACAGGTGATCGGCGAGGTGCCGGTGTTGGTGCCGAAGACCTTGACGTCGGCGATGCTCGCCCACGTGGAGGCCACGAGCCCGGTCACCGTGATCCGCACGTAGCGCGCGGTCGCGGCGAACGTGTCGCTCCGCACCTGCGCGGTGGCCGTGCTCGCCGTCCGGTCGGCCACGCGCGTCCAGGTGGAGCCGTCGTCCGTCGCCGCCCCGGCCGGTGCCGCGAGCGGCATCGCCAGCAGGCCCGCCAGGAGGGTGAGGAGCATGAGGACAACGAGCCTCGCAGAGCCAGGTGGGCCAGGCACGCGGTCATCTGACCGAGAGGAACTGTATTGGGGAGCCTCGTCTGCCATGTGATGTGTCTCCTCAGATTTCACAGGCGGAGGTGATGTCTGCTTTCCAGGAGTGAGGCGATGACGGCCACGACGGCGTTCGGGTGCAGCCCCCGCATCCGGTGTTCCGGCATCCACCGGATGCGGGGCTGAGGTGGGCAGTCCTGCGGTAGACGGCTATGTTTGTCCAGCTGGGACCACTACTGGCCGCATTCGCTGGATCCCAGCCGTGCCGCGCACCGCGTACCAGACCGGCTCTCAGGAGAAGGCCCGGTGGCACACGATTACTTGTAGTGCTCAGCACCTACCGTGCACATCTTTCTGCCGCACCGTAGTGAGTAGTAGTCAGGCAGCCGCGGCGCCGATGTCGAGGTAATCGACGTTGGGGAGGCCGGCTGTCTCGGTCGGATCCAACCGGATGGTGTTGCTGCCGGCGTTCAGCGGGACCGTCACGGTCTTGGTGGCCCATGTCGTCCAGGCGCCGGTGGATTCGAACGACACTGCCGACACCGTGGACCCGTTGATCACCAGGTTGGCGGCCCTGGCAGCGCTGCCACCGTTGGCGAACCGGACCCCGAGCGTCGCCGTACCACCCGCCGACGCGTTCACCGTGAACTGGGCATAGGCGCCGGCCGCATTGGTGCCGTTGCAGAAACCGCTACCGGAGAAACCAGCCCAATTCGTGTCGATCGTGCCCTGACACACCGCCGGCGCGGTCTCCGCCTCGTAACGCTGACCCGTCGGCGTGTCCCCGGAGGTCCTGACGAGTCCGAGGCCGTCGACAGTAAGGGTTCCGCCGCTGGTCCGGACGGTGACGGTGGCGGTGCCGGCGGCCAGCGGGATACCGGCGAGTTCGCGACGGGTCCAGCCGCTCGACGATGGGATGTTGAGAGTGCGCGTGGCGCCGCTGGCGTCGGCGACCGACACTTGGGCGCCGCTGACCGAGCCGGCGGTCTTGGCGTACGCGGACAGCGTGTAGGTGCCGGCCGGCACGGTGATCTGTTGCCGCACGCCAGCCGATCCAGAGCCAAGCTGCAGCGCGAAGCGGCTGCCGTTCGCGCCGGGGCTGACGTTGGTCACGCTCCCGCCGGTGTTGGTCCACCCGGTCAGGGTCGAGACGGTGACGCGGTCGGCCTGGAAATCGGGGTTGAGGATGTAGTTGTTGTTCTGCCCGACACGCCATTCGCCGGTCGTGGCGTTGAACTGCCACTGGCTCACCGGGCTCAACTGCGGCCGCGACCCGGACTTGGTCACCGGCATCCACTGGTTGTAGCCGATGCCGTTCCAGGCGAAGTCGGCCCAGCGGTCGCCGGCGAAAATGACGGTGGTCTGCTTGGTGCCCTTCACGGTGACGAAGAATCCGGTCTGTGTCACGTGGCTGTAGTCCATCTCGGTACCGGCCATCGTGTACTCGCTCGTGTAGGTGCCCTGAATGTTGCTGGAGGTCGACTCGATGACGTGTGCGACCGAGGCGTTCCAGCCGTGCAGGTCCGACGCCGCGTGGTAGTACTTGCCGTCGAGCTTGAACATGGCGTTGCCCTCGCGGCCCGAGGAGTTGAGGCCGATCTGCACCGCCGGCTCCACCCGCAGCGAATCTGACTCGCGCAGCTTGCCGACAAAGGCGCGGGAACGCCCTGACCGGTTGGAGAAGATCAGGTAATCCCTGCCGTCGTCGTCGGTGAAGACGGTCTGGTCTCCGGTACCCGTCGTCGGCGAGTTGACGACCTGGTTCTGGTAGTAGGCGTAGTCGAAGGTGTCGGTCGGCGAGTCGCCCCGCAGGAACAGCACCCCGTTGCCGTCCCCGCCGAGCGACGGGAGATATACCTGGACGACGAGCACGTACTTGCCGGTGGTTTCGTTGTAGGAGACGCCAAGCCGTCCCACCCAACCGGCCTGGCCGAGGCTGGCCCCGTTGGCCAGGCCCGTCGATCGGGTGGCGACATTGTTCTCGAACTTCCAGTTCACCAGGTCCTTCGACGAGTAAACGGGGATGGAGACGAACGAGACGTCGCCGTCGTACTTCCTGGTCGGATTGGCTCGGTAGAGCTCGGCGCCGGTGTAATGCACGCCGTACCAGTAATAGGTGTCGCCGAACTTGAAGACGCCTCCACCCTGCGAATAGATGGGGTTGCCGCTCGTGTCGTTCCAGAAGACATCGTTGGTGATGGTTTGGAACGTCCCCTCGTCGGCAGCGACGAGGTTGCCGGCGGCGGTCACCAGCGCCGTCTTGGCGGCGGCGACTTCCGACGTGGTTGCCGACGCGTCGGCGGCGACACCGTCCGCCTTGGCCAGTGCCTCGGCGAAGGGCGCCCAGGAGCCGCCCGTGTACTTGCTCGCGGCGCGGGTCTTGTAGTCGGCGACCAGATTCTTCAGGCCACGAACCATGACCAGGCCATCAGCGGCCTGCTGGAGTCTCTCGCGGCCAGCGGCGTCGGCTCCACGTTGGGTGAGCGTGTCCCTGGCCGAAGTGTAAGCCGCCCACGAACTGGCGGTGTAGTCCGCGGCAGAGTGGTGCGCGTCGGGAGCCGCCGGGGGTTCGGCCGCCGCCGGGGTGACACCGGCTGCCGCCACCGACATGACCAGCCATGCCGCGGCGACGAGCCCGGTTCTACGTAAGGTACCGATCATGGTGCTGCCTTTCGTTCGTCGTTCTACGCGCTGGCGTCGAGGTAGTCGAGGTTGGGCAGTCCTGCTGCCGTGGTCGGATCCCATCGGATGGTGTTGCTGCCGGCATTCAGCGGGACCGTCACGGTCTTGGTGGCCCATGTCGTCCAGGCGCCGGTGGATTCGAACGACACTGCCGACACCGTGGACCCGTTGATCACCAGGTTGGCGGCCCTGGCAGCGCTGCCACCGTTGGCGAACCGGACCCCGAGCGTCGCCGTACCACCCGCCGACGCGTTCACCGTGAACTGGGCATAGGCGCCGGCCGCATTGGTGCCGTTGCAGAAACCGCTACCGGAGAAACCAGCCCAATTCGTGTCGATCGTGCCCTGACACACCGCCGGCGCGGTCTCCGCCTCGTAACGCTGACCCGTCGGCGTGTCCCCGGGCCGCTCGAAGGCGCCGAGATCGGGAGCCTGCCCGGTGTAGGGCAGGCCGACGTTGACGCCTTTGTCGATCAGGGTGCTGTTCGCGGCAAGGCGGAGGTGGGGCAGCGTGGGCAGGCTGCCGTCGGCCTGGCGAGGCGCATCCCAGCCGGAGGTCGACACGCTCTGGAACTGGGAGTCGGACAAGGTGAGGCCGAGGTCCCAGGAGTTGTATGCGGAGCTGGTGCCGGCCATGTTCGACGTCAGCGTGCCCGTGTAGGCGATGTTGTTGCGCAGGTTGCCCCGGCCGACGGCGGCGCCGCTCGAGTCGATTCCCAGCATGTTGAAGTCGGGGTGGTTTCCGTAGCTGGTGTTGTTGAAGTAGTCGTTGGCTACCGGGTGGTGATTCGAGTAGAAGCCGGCTGCCTTGTTGAGGAAGGCCACCGAGAAGCGGACGGTGTGCTTCACGGCGCCGGCGTCGTATTCGGCGCCGAAGCCGCCCATCTTGAAGCCGACGCCGTTGCCTGAAGGCGTCGTCGTCCCCGGCAGGTACCCGTTGCGCCAGGACCAGGAGTTTTCGATGGTCACGGGTGAGTAGGTGGAGATGAGGTCGTAACCGTCATCGGCGTTCCACCATGCGCGGCAGCCCCGGAACACGTTCGCGGGACGGCCGGTCGGTGTGTAGTGGGCGCCGAAACCGTCGGCGTTTTCGCCGGGTCCGTCCGAGCTGTTCGCATCGTAGTTGTCATGCGCATCGGAGTTGAGAACCAGGTTGCCGCCCCCGCCATTGATGAACAGGCCGGTTCCCATGTGGTGATGCGTGTTGATCGTCTCGAAGATGTTGTTGCTGCCCGAGACCCAGATCCCCCAGGATTCGGCATTCAGGTTGTTGTTCTGCGGCACGCCTCTGGCTTCCAGCCCGTTGAGGTGGATGTAGCTGCCTGTGACGCTGAATCCCTTGATCCGGCAGTTGTCCGTCATGCGGGAGAAGTCGAAGACCGGCTTCTCCCCGGGGTAGGCCCAGTAGCGGATCAAGTTGTCGGGACTGCCGCTCTTGTTCAGGGTGATCGCGTCGACTCTGGCGGTCTGGCTTGAGCAGGTGCTGTTCGCCCTGGTATAGGCGTAGGTGCCGCCTCGGAGGTAGACCGTGTCTCCGGGCTGGGCAGCGGCCTGCGCACGGGCGATCGAGGCAAATGGCGCGGCCTGTGTTCCCGCGGCGCTGTCGCTGCCGTTCGGTGCGACGTAGTAGACGGCTCCGGCAGCCGCGTGGCCGGCCGTCGCCGACGTCGCGACGAGCGCGGTGGGGCACACCACGACGGTCGCGACCAAGGCGGCGTGCGCCGCCGTCCTCCGGTGTTTCATCATGGGACTCCGTCAGGGGTTGGAAACATCCGCTACGGGGTGGTCATGGTCAGCGAGGGCGCCGACGGCGCGCCCGACGCGATGAAGCCGAACCTGGTCGAGACGTTGGCGGCCAGCGAGCCGTTGTGGCTGTGCCGCTGGTGCTCAGCGTGCCGTCCCACAGCTGGCTGATGGCCTGGCCACCGGCCAGAGTCCACCGGACGGTCCACCCGTCGATCGGCGCGCTACCCGCCTTCACGGTCACCTCGGCCTGGAAGCCACCGGCCGAGCTGTTGCCGGTCCGGTAGGTGGCGCTGATCGATCCCCCCGGAGGGCGGAGCGGTCGCCGAGCCCGGGAAGAACTCCCAGCTGGTGGTGGCGGACGTCGTGCGGGCGGCCCGCATCGCCGTACAGACTCCAGCGCATCCGGGCCAGGAAGGTGTTGCGGGTACGGCTGTCGCCGAAGTAGTTGCTGTGGCCCTTGGCGCGGGCAGCTCGGCTTAGGCCCGGCGGGCGGAGGTGATGCTGGTGGTGTCGTGCTGGTCGCCGTGCATGAACAGCAGGCGAACGGCGTGGTCGGCGAGGCTCGCGTACCGATCTGGGCTGCGTTCGCCTGCCAGGCGCCGAACGGGGACACTCCCCCGGCGGCGCTCAACCGCAGGAAGGTACGTCTTCGCATCAACATCTTGACTCCTCGTTCGGGGGATGTTGCGAGGGCTCATCCACTCCCGGCGTGGATCCTGCGCGGGGGCCGGCGGCTGCCTCCACGGGGGAAGGCAGGAAGAACAGGCCCTGTGGCGTTGGAGGGTCCCTTTGGGACCACCAATGCGTAGCGGCCGTAGGAAGGGTTCGAGATGAAACGATTCATCCCAGATACGCGTGGGAGCGCTCCCACATGCTCTTCGGAGTGGCGGGGAATCTGCAGCCGGGCGGACCGGCGGCGGCGAGGCAGTTCGGGCTGTCGGTTACCGCGACGATCGGGCGGGCTTCGCGATAGATACGGAAGTCGGTTTCGGTACGTCTCTCCGGTCCAGCGAAATCCCAGCCCAGAGAGACTTTCGGCGATTGTCGTGGCGACCTGACCATGATCGACGTGTTCCCGGCCAATCCACGGCCCAGGCAGGCGCAGGGGCGGCCGGAAGGGCGGACACTGGGCAGCCGCGATCGAGAGAGCTAATCAGGCGGGATTCATCGAGAAGCTCCTGGGGGTGTCGGAGTGTTAAATCGATATAACGACTGCGAGAGTAAGAGAGTGAACATCGGACCGTCAAGGCCTCAATGTCCGGCCCCCCGCCCGACCCCGAACATCAATGGACCTTCCGGGTCGGCGAGCGGGTCGCACCTGAAACTTTCACGTAGACCTACACGTAGTCCTGCCTCTAGCGCGCAACTAGTAGTACTTCCCGCAGGGAGTCATAGTACTGATCGATTCCACGGACAGGCCGCAGCCGTGCGGGGGCTCAGCGTTCCAGGCCGGATACTGCCCGAGGTGATCGAGGAGGGGCGTCGGCTCGGCGTCCCCGTACCGCCAGGGGCGTTCACCCCTCTCGAGATCCTGCACGCATGGCAGCAGGGGGCCGCCATGGTCAAGGTCTTCCCGGCCTGATCGACGGCAGCATGCTCGTCGCGCCGTTCCCCGGCGCATGCGGCAGCGGGACGGGTGCCGAATCTTCACAGAGTCGGCCATGCGCCCCACCAGGACCCGTCAAATCCTGAAGCGCTGCTGCGTCGCGACGCGTCCCGGGCTCGGCATCGAGATCGACGAAGGCGAAGTGGAGCGGATGACGCGCCAGGGGCATCGTTGGCGCAACCCTGTGTGGCGCCACCCAGACGGCTCTGGAGTTGGCCCGGTTTGGTGGACACCTGATCTCTGGGGAACCCTGGTTCCCGGAAGAAGGAGTCTGCTGTGCCGAACAACTATCCGCCGGAGTTTCGCCGGCAGATGGTGGAGCTGGTGCGC